>NZ_BADV01000036.1:0-191641 GCF_000238895.1 Pseudoalteromonas sp. BSi20429
ATGGAGTTTAAGATGTTTTTTTTAAATCTCGATAGATTCAACGAAAATGTTGCTATAATAAGCGGGTCAGAAGAGATTACATATAGAGAGCTTGCAGAAAAAATAAAAAATAATAGTGCTTTGAAAGTTCCTTTTAAGTCATTAGTATTTATAAGGGCAAGTAATGACTTGGAAACAATTATTGCTTATTTAAGTAATTTAGTAGCGGGTAATATTATATATCTATATGACAGTAATAATAAATCAGTAGTTAATAATTTAATTGATATTTATAACCCTAACTATCTATTTGAAAATGGCGAATATACAACACTGCATAGCGACAAGTTATCTTTGCACTCCGAAACTTTACTGCTACTTTCTACTTCTGGCAGTACTGGAACTCCAAAGTTTGTTAGATTAACCGGTTCAAATATTGATAGTAATGCTGAAGCTATTGCTGATTATTTAGAACTAAGACCCTCAGATAGAGCTCTGTTGCATTTAAAGTTACATTACTCTTTTGGGTTGTCAATACTGAATTCGTACATGTCAGTTGGAGCCTCAGTAGTTCTTACAAATAACACTGCTATGGATGAAAGCTTTGGTAAGCTTATAAATAAACATAATATAACTAGTTTTTCAGGCGTTCCATTTATATTTCAGACACTTGATAAGATTTCCTTTGATTTGAGCCAGTACCCTTCTTTAAGGCAAATAACCCAAGCTGGCGGGAAGATGTTTAAAGATGATGTACTAAGATGGAGTAAAGAATCTAATAAAAACGAAATAGAATTTTTTGTTATGTATGGGCAAACGGAAGCTGCACCAAGAATATCTTATTTACCTCCTAAGTATGTAGAACAGTACCCAGATTCTATAGGGTTTGCAATTCCCAATGGAGAAATTTTACTAGTTGATGATAAAAAGAATATTATCAGAGAGCCTAATGTTGAAGGGGAACTTGTCTATCGTGGTCCAAATGTTATGCAAGGCTATGCTTCATCTCTAGATGACTTGAGCAAAGACAAGGTTGTTTCAGAATTATATACTGGTGATATAGCGAAGTTTAATGATTTAGGGTTGTTTACTATAGTAGGGAGGAGTTCACGATTTGTTAAGTTATTTGGTATCCGCATAAACTTGGACGATTTAGAAGAGTATTTTAATAGCCTAGGTCAGGATGTTTTTTGTACCGGAGATGATACTAAAATTATAATAGCACATACAGGAGTGCCAAACCCAAATGCTGCTATAAGTAAGCTTTCAAAAAAAATAAACATACCTGAAACATGTTTTCAAAATATGCAACTAAAAGAAATGCCAATCTTGTCTAATGGTAAGGTGGATTACAAATCTATTAAATCTTTAGCGCATAAAAATAACAAAAATCATTTTAGAATATTTAAATTTATTTTTACTAAATCTTTTTGGAAAGATTACTTTAAAGAACTTTTCACTACACTAGGGTTTCTAGATAAAAGCTTAACTGTTAAAAAACTTTTTTTTCGCGAATTCCCAGATAACACTAGTGAAACAGCTTCATTTAAAGACCTAGGCGGTGATTCTATGACATATGTGACAATAAGCATGGAATTAGATGAAATAATTGGTTTTCTTCCAGAGCACTGGGAATCATTAAGTATTCAAGATTTAATCGAACTTGAATCTAGGGGAGATGAACTATGAAAACAATGGATGTGAACTTATTTATAAGAGCTTTAGCAATTATTTCCGTCGTTTTTAATCATGCCTATATAGATAGGTACTATGAAGTTCATGGTTCAGTTGAAGAAATATTTTTTGGTCTATCTTTAGCTGGAGGAGCTAATGTTTTATTACTAATTTCAGGCTTTAACTTTGCTGAATTTATAATGAGTAAAAGTGATGTTTCATCCTTAAAAATTTCACTAGTTAGGTTTGCAAAAAAAATAGCAATACCTTCTTTACTTTTAACTGTTTTTTTCTTTGTTATTTTATCGAAATTCAATATATATGAATTATTATTTATTAGAAATTTCGTAGATAATGATAGGATTTCTAAGTTCCCAATATGGTATCCGCAGGTGATGCTGCAGATGCTTTTAGTTCTTTACCTTGTTTTACCATTGGTATTTGGATCTATTAAGAGCAAACCTTGGGTTTTATCTTTGTTATTTTTAATGACGACTATTTCCTCAGCTTTAATTGGTATTTATATATTTGAGTTAGATATGCTTAAATATAAAGTACCACAATTGTATGCGTGGGTTTTTGTTATGGGGTGGGTTTTTTATTATGCAAAAGTTAGTGAATCATTCTCAAAGAAGGTCTTTGCTTTTATAATATTAACTTTTTCCTGCTTATTAATCATAGGGCCATACGACCTTAATTTTTATTGGCTTTGTTCCGCAGGGTATTTATTGGTTTTTTATAAAACTATTATTATTGGGAAGTTTTTAAAAAAAGCATTAACGATAGTAGCTCAAGCAACTTTTATAATTTTCTTATTTCATCGATTTTTCTTTGAAGTATTAGAAAAGTTATCTCCCTTTAGTTATGGGTATTTAACCTTGTTCTTTTTCGGTATCTTTGCATCTATAATTTTGTGGGCATCTGCTACCTCATTTAGTAGGGTTTATAAGAAAAACTTAGAGAGCGTTGGATAATTAATGAAAATACTAATGTTAACATGTCAATACATGCCGGATGTATTTGGTGGTGCTGAAAAACAATGCGGGCGAGTTTCTAAAGGAATTCAAACTGAGGGAGTTAATGTACATATATTAACATCACGCCAAAAGTTAAAAGGCAAAGCAAATGAGGTAATGAACGAAGTGCCTGTAACACGTTTATATTCGCCCATAGCCCCTGACTTACTTGGTCGCTGGTTACCCTTTTCGGTATATTGGTTAATGCGCGTATTAATTTGGGGTATGTTCAATAGCAAAAGTTTTGATGTAATACATTGTCACCAAGGTAAATTTGGTGCTTTTGTGGGTTGCTGCTTGTCGCGATTATTCAAAAAACCAATATTAATTAAGGTAGGTAACTCTAACCAACATATGGATTTTAAAGCGTTAAAAGCGAAAAAGATTGTTGGTCCAATAATGACTGATTTTGTACTAAAAACAAACCCTACAATAGTCGCAATATCGGGTGTTATAGCACAAAACTGTAAAGAGTTTGGCTTTAAAAATATTATTAATATACCAAATAGCATTGATAAAAGCTTAATTGATACTGATAGCCCAGTTTTAAATGATGAAAATGATTCTGTAATAAATCTTTTTTACCATGGCAGGTTAGAACAAATTAAAAAAGTAGATGTACTAATGGAGACGTTTGCATTGCTTAGCAAAAAGCATGAGCAAGTGCATTTTCACTTAATAGGTAGTGGTAGTGTACTACCTGCAGCAAAAAAATATATTGAAGCAAACAACTTGCAAAGCAAAATAAAATTTTATGGTGAGGTTGACGATCCGGTAAATTTTATAAAGCAATTTGATGTTTTTGTAAATGCCTCTGAGGCTGAAGGATTTTCGAACTCATTACTTGAGGCTTTATTAGCTGGAAAGGTACTAGTGTCGACACCTGTTAGTGGGGCTAGTGATGCTATTTTTACAGATAAAAACGGTTATATTGCAACTGGCTTTAGTGCAGTTGAAATTGCTAAAAGTACAGAAGATGGTATTGCATTACACAATAAAAATAATGGAGAAGTACAAGCTTTTTCTGAGCAATTAATAGCATCAAATTTTACAGTAGATGTAATAGCTAAAGAATACGTAAAGCTTTACAAAAAATTACTTGGAGCTTCATAGATGAAGGTTTTAATAGGGATGACGCGTTCGGATACTATTGTATCTGGTTCATTTAAACATATTTGCCAAATTGGCGAAAAGTTTAGAGACGAAGGTGCCGAGGTAGTATACGCACTAGGCGGCGACGGGGATGCGATAACTAAATTGCGAGCAGCTGGTTTTAAAGTGCATGTTTTAACTAATTTAAAAAGAGATTTAAGCCCGCTGAGCGACATTTGGTCATTGTTAAAATTAATATGGTTGATTATATCGGAAAACCCACAAGTTTGTTCTTGGCATACAGCTAAAATAGGTGCGCTTGGGCGTATAGCTGCAATGCTTACTTTTAAACGCTCTTATTATATTCCTCATGGTGTGCCTTTTGTTAATACACCTGAAAATAAAGGCTTTAAAAAATATGAGCGACTTGAAAAGTTACTCTCGTATTTACCTTCAAAAATTATAGGTGTGTGTGAGTTTGATAAAAACGAGTATTTACGAATAGGCGTGCCCGACAAAAAGCTGTTAGTTATACGTAACGGTATGCTTGGTAAATTTAACGATACGTGGGAACTAACCGACAAACCCGTCAACTTTATTACCGCAGCTCGTTTTGAAGATCAAAAAGACTACACTACGCTCGCTCAAGCGTGTGGCTCTTTATTAAGTCAAGGCAAACCATTTACGTTAAGTATATATGGCGATGGCCAGTACGAAGCTAAAGTAAAGCAGTTGTTTAACAACTTTCCTGAAGGGGTAATAAACTTTTGTGGCGTGGTTGATAACTTTGCTGAAAAACTAACTCAAGCTGATGTATTTATACTCTCTAGCTTTTGGGAAGGCTTACCACGAAGTATTATTGAAGCAATGGCCTGTAAAAAAGCGGTAATTGCCTCTAATGTTGGTGGCTGCTCTGAGCTGATAATTGAAGGCGAATCTGGCTATTTAATCCCTATTCGTGATGCATCTACAATGGCTATTTCTATGTGTGAATACATTAATAATAAAG
The DNA here is from genome assembly GCF_000238895.1 of Pseudoalteromonas sp. BSi20429. Taxonomy (NCBI): domain Bacteria; kingdom Pseudomonadati; phylum Pseudomonadota; class Gammaproteobacteria; order Alteromonadales; family Pseudoalteromonadaceae; genus Pseudoalteromonas; species Pseudoalteromonas sp. BSi20429. The sequence goes on from NZ_BADV01000036.1 coordinate 4,771, forward strand.
CTAAAACAGTGTCACACGGTGATGCTGCTTATGAACTATATAAACAAAAATACTCGCTACCTGTAATGCTTGAAAGCTACGCAAAAGAATATGGCGTAATAAAAAACGGTGAAAATACTTAATATGCCTATTAAATTATCACTTATATGCCCTGTTTATAAAGTAGCTGAATTTATACCTGATTTAATGAAAAGCTTACTACAAGGTATTAATAGCGAACAGGTAGAGGTTATTTTTGTTGACGACTGCTGCCCAGAAAATTCAATAAGCCTTTGCGAAAGCTTTATTTTGGAGCATAAATCAGTCATAAAATTTAATTCAACCATAATTAAACAACCAGTTAATAAAGGCCAAGCTGCTGCTCGTAATGCCGCTTTGTTAATTGCAAAAGGTGAGTATATTGGTTTTATAGATTCTGACGATGCAATTGCCTCCAATTATTGGGATGTACTCTCATCTTATGTAACAGCGGCAAAAAATGACATAATTGAATTTAGTTTTGAAGAGTTTACTTCTGTTTTGCCAGCTAGTACTTCATTGGCATTAGCAGAATTAGAGTCATCAAATTTAAACCCGTTCTACAGTGGTTTTTTTGTTTGGACTCGCTTATACAGAAAAAGCATGTTGAATGGTCTTATTTTTCCTGAAGGTATGATTTACGAGGATGTTTTTTATAACGTCCAGGCTTTTTCGAAGGCCAGTACAACAGTGAAAATATCTTCTGTTTTAGTTTATTACAGAAAAAGGGCGGGTTCTACAACTAGCTTACGCACTTCTACTTATTCTCAATTGTTACTCAACTTAGTTAATTCAGTTAAAGACACTATTGAGCTTTATGATCATAAAAATATTATTACTTCAGAGGTTGCTAGATTCTCTTTATTAACAGTGCTAAAAGGCTCTAAGATCAAAAATAGAAAAGACAGACATTTATTTTATAGGCAATGTGTAAAAATAAATGATTCGTTTAAACCTCTGTTCGTTAAATATAATAGCTCTATTGTTGAACGTTTAAAATTTAGTTTTATTCACTTTTGCTGTCTCATTGGGCGCGTTTTGTAATTTAACTGTGTATTTAAAATTAAAGCTTATTATGGATAATAAATGAAAAAAATAGTGCACATAACAAATGACCTGCAGCGTTTAGGTGGTGTTCAGCGTTTGCTTGTAGATTTAATGACGCTACAAAATAATGACTTTAAGTTTGAGATGATTTTAACACGTGGTAAAAACGAATATGTTGATGAGTTAAAAGCTTTAGGGGTAGAGGTATTTCATAAGCGTGACTTAGGTTTTTTAGGTGTTATAAAACGCTTAAATGCTGCGGATTTAGTGCATACCCATTTATACCCGTCAATTTATATTGCGTATTTTACAAATACGCCAACAATAGTTACAGAACATAACCCACATTACAGGCGCCGAGATTTACCTTTTATAAAAACCCTTGAAAGCGTTATTTATAAAAAGTTTAAAAAAATCATTTGTATATCAGAGGGCGTTAAAACTAAATTCTTAGAAAGCATTAAAGCAAGCAACTCAAAAGCTTATGTTATAAATAATGGCGTTAATTTAGAGCGATTTTCTCAAACAACTAAAACTCTGAGTGCTGACGCTAAAGTTATTAATATAGGCATGGTTGGTCGATTTGCACCACAAAAAGATATTAAAACCCTACTAAAATTAATGACACTGCTTGATGATCGGTTTGTACTTAATTTAGCGGGCGATGGTGAACTAAGATCAGAGTACGAAGATTATGCCTTAAGCTTAGGTGTAAGTAACAAAGTTAAATTTTTAGGCCAAGTTAACGATATACCAAACTTTTTAGATTCACTTGATGTTTATATACAATCTTCCCATTGGGAAGGGTTTGGTATTGCAGTAGTAGAGGCTATGGCTGCCGGGCTCCCATCATTTGCCACTAATGTTAAAGGTTTAAATAATGTAGTTGTTGAGCAAGGTTTATTTGAAGTAGGCGATGCACATACATTAGCTGCTAAAATAAACACGCTGGTTAATGATACTAATTATTATAATGAGCAGTCTGCAGCTGCGCTTAATAAAGCAACGAGCTTTTCAATTATTAATACAGCTTTTGAACACACCAAAATTTACAAAAGTGTGTTAAACAATGTTTAGTATTAAAGTAAAGAACCTTGAATACGTGCTTTTTATAATTAGCGCAATGATAATACCTTTGTATTTTACTGACTTTAGATTTGATGCTGGCGGTCTTATTGTAAGACTGTCTGATATTTTAGCTCTATTTTCGTATTTCTTATTTTTTTATTGCTATTATTAAAAAATAAAGTAGCTATTAAGTATCCCGTTGGTTTTAACTATATATGTATTTTTTTAATCTATTGTTTTTTTAATGCGCTAGTGCAAGTGGGTTTAACTAAAGCTATTATTGCTACTGTACAGTGGATGCTAATTCTTTTTACTTTAGTCATGGTATATTCAAGTGCGGCTAAAAATCCTGAAAAGTTTAGGGTTGTTTTTATAAAAACTTTATTAGTTATATGTTTTGTTACGCTGGTTTATCACTTAATGCACGGTCACTTAACAAGCTATAAATTTTTAGGTGACGCTAAATATGCTTTTGCATTAACGGGGGTAATACTTATAAGTTGTGCTTATTACTTTGACGATAAAAGTTATTTAAAGCCCTTGGTTTTTTTGTACCCAGTGATATTACTCTCCTTAGAGCGAAAAGGAATTTTGGCATTTCATATGGTTGCCTTTTTTTATATCTTCATCAGTGTGAAACCGTTAAATAAATTTATAATGCTGGCCTTATGTAGTTTAACTGTACTGCTATTGGCATTATTTTACGATTTGTCGTTTTTAAATACATTTACTTTTTTTGAATATTCAGACTTTGAAATGCTTTATTTAGATGAAGAGCAAGCTTTGTGGATATCCAACTTGCATAGGCAGTCATTATTAACTAATGGTTGGGATATATTTACGACTCATTTTATTTTTGGTGTTGGGCCAAAAATGCTACCAGCGTATATGGGGGATTTTTATATAAATCAAGGTCTTGCCCTTTATACACACAATGTTTTTTTAGATACTCTAATTGAGCAAGGTACAGTTGGATTATTTTTATTGCTTTTGCCTTACTTGGTGTACATAACTCAGAGTAGTGGGTTAAAAAACCAAAAAGATAAAATGGTTTTTATTGCTTTATGCTTATATTCTATTTTTATGTTGTTTTTTATGTCTGGCGGTGCGCCATCTATGGTGATTTTTTACTTACCAATTTTTAAAGGTTTTATTGCCAACAGGGCGAGTGATTAGCTTGTTACATTTATTTAAATATTTAACAACGTGGAGTAGTTAATGCCTACTTTATCTGAAGATCCGGCAATAAGAGGTTTATTAAATAGGATGCCTGAAGGCGTACAAAATAGCTTTACTGAAGAGCAATTATCTCACCTTAAAATAGCTATTGGCGCCAGGCAGTGGGGAGCTCATACAGTTGATTGCAGAGGTGTTGTTAGATTATTTAAATACAGATATTACTTTGTATTATTAGCAGGTCGTAATAGACGGCAGTTAAGTACCACTGAAAAAAAAGCCTCTGCCATAGCCCAAGCCACAGTAGTTACTTTAGGGTTTTTTATACTGCTGTTATTTATTTATTTATTGAAATCGGCGTTAGGTATTAACCTGTTTGAAGGTTTTTCACTAGGTATATGGAGTTATGTTAAAAGTTTGTTTTTGTAGTTTAAATACAAACAGAATTTAAATGTTTATATTTGTTTATATTTGTTTATATTTCATCAATCGTAGGTTAATTTGATTACGGCCTGTTACACTAATTTAAGTTTTTACAAGCGGCATTATTGAATACAGATAAGTAATACGTTAATATTAATTTATAACTATGTGGATATTTATTCACTGTACTTTACTTAGGGACTAAAAGTATGAAGTCGTCAAGGACGTTTAAGCCTAATAGCTCATCCGATGCTAGTTTTTATCGTTTATTCGATATGTTTGCTTTATTTTTAGCCTTTCAATGCTCTGCACTTTTTTATAGTTTTGAACTGACAGCTCATTATATGGTGGCGCTTTTAACCGTTGCTCTAAGCTTTTTATACTGCGCCGAAATATTTTCTGCTTATCGCTCTTGGCGTGCTGGTAAATTTAAAACCATGGTTTTATGTGCTTGGGGCTCTTTATTTGTTGCCTTTAGTATTTTATTCGTCATATCTTTTATGTTTAAGTTTACCGAATCGCTTTCTCGTATTGGTTTAGGTTTGTGGTTTTTACTTAGTGTGGTTTATTTATATATATGGCGCTTTGGAGTGCAATTATATAAACGGAATCGCCGTAGTTTAGGTATGAACTTACGCAACGTTGCTATAGTTGGTGCTACAGAGTCTGCTGTTTATTTGTATGACGAGATAGAAAAAAACGATGAGCTTGGCTTTAAGTTTTTAGGTTTTTTTGACGACCGTAAACCCGAACGATTATTTAATAATGTAAAAACGTACGAAATATCCGGAACTATTCAAAATGCTATATGTGCTGCCCGCGAAGGTAAAATCGACATACTTTATATAGCACTCCCAATGAAAGCCGATAAGCGTATAGCCGATTTATTACTACAACTTGGCGACACTACGGTCGACGTACACTTTATACCTGACTTTTTACTCTCAAACTTAATACATGCCCGTGTTGAACACGTTGGCGATGTAGACACCCTAAGTGTTTTTGAATCCCCTTTTATTGGTGCTCGTGAGTTTATTAAACGCACCGAAGACATAATAGTGTCGTCAATTATTTTAATGCTTATATCTCCTATGCTTATTGCTATAGCGTTTGCTGTTAAGTTTACTTCAAAAGGACCTGTAATATTTAAGCAAGACCGTTATGGGCTTGATGGGCGTAAAATTAAAGTGTGGAAGTTTCGCTCAATGTCGGTAACCGAAAATAGTGCAGTGGTGACTCAAGCCACCAAAAACGACGCCCGTATTACAAAGTTGGGTGGGTTTTTACGCCGTACTAGCCTTGATGAGTTACCACAATTTATAAATGTGTTAAAAGGCGATATGTCGATAGTAGGCCCTCGCCCACATGCAGTTGCCCACAACGAAGAGTATCGCAAAAAAGTTGAGTTTTACATGTTTAGGCACAAAGCTAAACCAGGAATAACTGGTTGGGCACAAATTAATGGTTGGCGCGGCGAAACCGATACGCTTGATAAAATGGAAAAACGTGTTGAATACGATTTACATTACATAAAGCATTGGTCTTTATGGCTGGATGTTAAAATAATTTTTATGACAATTTTTAAGGGATTTAAAAATGCAAATGCATACTAAAAAATCAGTTATACCTTGTGCTGTAGTTTTATTGTCGGCAACGTTGTCAGCTCCTGCATTGGCCGAATTTACGCCAGGCAGCTTTATGACCAAAGATGGTGCCGAAATCACCCCGGTTTTGCAAACCGGACTAAGTGTTAACGATAACGTTTTTAACACGCCAACCGACGAAGAGTCGCGCGTAATTTGGACTATTTCGCCAGGGGTTGCTGCTGTAATAGATGATGGTCCCGACAGTTATAAATTAAACGTTGGCACCAGTAGCTCTTTATATAATAAAGAATCTGTTGATAACTTTACTCAAGTGAATTTGGGTGCCGGCGTACATAAAGAAATTACCAGCCGACACATTTTTGATATTAGCGGCAAGGCTGATTGGCTGTATGAGCCACGTGGTTCTGGTTTAACGCAAGGCTTGGGTGATATTGTTGATGAGCTAATAAAGTACCAACAACAAGATATTACTGGTACTTATAAATTTGGTTCGCAAACATCTAAGGCGCAATTAGAGTTGGTTTCTGGCTTTTACAGTAAAAAATATCAAAATTTTAGGGCTTCATCACAATTTCGTGATTACGATAAAACTCTAATTGGCGCAAAAGGGTATTACAATACACAAGCTGCAACACGCTTATTTGTAGAAGTAACCCGTGACGACTTCCGATACGACGTTTTAGAGTCTAGTGGTGTTTCACGTAACTCTGATGATATTAAAGTGCTTTTTGGTATGGAGTGGGAGGCAACATCACTTACTTCAGGGTCATTTAAACTTGGTTACCAAAATAAAGACTTTGACGATAACCAACGTGAAAGCTTTAGTGGCTTAAGCTGGGAGGCTGGCATTACTTGGCAACCTTTGACTTACTCAACATTTGATTTTACAACCAGTAGAGCGGCAACCGATCCACTGCTTGAAGGCGATTACATTAAAGAAAGCACCTATGGTGTTAAATGGAAACACGATTGGAGTGATTATTTAGCCTCTGTAGCAAGTGTGAGCTATATTGATGAGCAATACACTGGCGATATTGGCCGTAATGATAAAACAAAAAGCGCTCGACTTGGCTTAAATTACCTAGCTAATAACTTTGGTTTAATTTCGACCTATGTTGATTTTATTGATAAAAACTCAAATCAGCCATTAATTGAGTTTGATCGTGTAATAGTGGGTGTTAACTTTACGTTTGCTTTAAAGGCTAATTAATGAACTGTAAACTTTTTTTTAGTGCTGTTTTGTTGTTACTAAGTGGAGCTTGCTTTGCACAAACGGCGCAAGACTATGTGTTAGGCCCTGGTGACAAAGTAGAAATAAAAGTATTTGGTGAGCCCGATTTAGAGGTAACTGCACTGCTAGGCAATAGTGGTGAAGTTAATTACCCATTTTTAGGGGCGCTTAAGCTTGCTGGGTTAACTACTTTTGAGGTTGAAAAGTCAATTGCTAATGGCTTACAGCCTGATTATTTAAAAACCCCAAGCGTATATGTTCAGGTTGTTGAGTACAGGCCCTTTTATATACATGGTGAGGTTAAATCTCCAGGCGCATATCCTTACCAGCCGGCTATGACAGTTAACCAAGCCGTTGCATTAGCGGGGGGTTTAACTGAGCGGGCATCAACCGATAAAATTTATATTTTTAAAGAGCAAACTAAGCAGCAGCAACAAAAAGGCACTCTTAATAGCCAAATTGCAGCAGGCGATACAATAAAAATAGAACAACGCTTGTTTTAAGCAGTTTTAAAGGCAGTAAATAATGAATAAGTTCGAGAATAATTCAATTGATAACGAAGACGTTATTGATTTCACTGTTTATCTAAAGGTTATACAACGTGCTAAGTGGCGTATTATTGGCTTTTCGGTAGTTGTTACGTTATTAACAATTATGTTTGCTTTAACTCTAGTGCCGCAATATACGGCATCTGCTACTTTACTTATTGAATCAGAGCAATCTAAAGCGGTTAGTTTTGAAGAAATTTATGGTCTTGATACCACAAAAAAAGAGTATTACTTAACGCAGTTTGAAATACTTAAATCTGACAGTATTGGCCGAGAAGTAATTACCAAGCTTAATTTAGAAGAACACAGCGATTTTATTCCTAAGCCTAGCTTAATGGGCGAAGTTAAAGGCTATATGAAAGGCTTACTGCCTTTTTTAAATAAAAACGAAGAAAGATATTTATCTGCAGAAGAAAAAGCAGAGCAAAAAATGCTTTTTTTATTGAGTATTTATAAATCTAAGCTAGGTATTGAACCAATCAGAAATACCCAACTAGTAAATATAAGCTATGAGTCGAGCGATCCCGCTTTAGCCGCTTTAGTTGCTAATGCTGTAGGCGATATATACATAGAAAGCCAAATGCGCGCAAAAATGGGCATAACTCAACAGGCTTCTAGTTGGTTAAACTCGAGGTTATCGCAACTTCGTATTCAGCTCGATAACTCAGAAGAGCGCTTACAAGACTTTAGAGAAGATCAGCACCTTATTGATATTGAAGGTATAGCAGGGCTTGCAACACAAGAGCTTGAACAAATATCGGCTCAGTTAATTGAAGCACGCAACGAAAAAAACAAGTTAGAGAGTATAAACAGAGTTATAACTGAATACGGCAACAATAACCTTGAGTTATTAGGCAGTATGCCTGAAATAACATCGCATAATGTTATTCAAAACGTAAAACGTGACGTAGTGACTGTTGAGCGTAAGTTAAGCGAGTTAAGTGAAGTTTATGGCCCTAAACATCCTAAAATTATATCGGCAAGTGCTGAGCTTGTTACAGTAAAAAATAATCTTAATAAACAAATTAAAGGCCTAATTACGGGTATTGAAAAAGAGCTTAATAGGGTTACAAGAACCGTTGGCGCTCTTGAAAATGATTTAAATAATATTAGAGAGCGTTACCAAGATATTACCCGTAAAGAAACTCAATACAACCAGCTAAAACGTGAAGTAGAAACAAACCGCAATATATTTAATACGTTTTTATCACGCTCTAAAGAAACCGAAGTAACAAGCGATTTTACCTCTGCTGCAGCGCGTTTTACCGACCGAGCTTATGCACCAAATAACCCAAGTAAACCTAATAAAAAGCTTATTGTTGTGCTGGCATTTGTAGCGAGCTTTATTTTTGCAATAGTTATGAGCTTTATTTTTGATGCCCTTAACGATACCGTTAAAACCAAACCTGATGTTGAAAGCAAGTTAGCTCAACGAATGCTTGGCTTATTACCGCAGGTAAATTTACCTAAAAAAAGCGTTTTGCCTATGCATGCATACCTTGACGAAACGTATAGGCGCTTTGCAGAGTCAGTACGCACATTTCGTACCAGTTTACTTTTAACTCAGCTTGATAAACAGCATAAAATAATTGCAGTTACTTCTACATCGCCAGGTGAAGGTAAAACAACAACATCTTCTAATTTAGCAATATCGTTAGCTCAAATGGGTAAAGTATTGCTAATTGATGGTGACTTACGTAAACCAGCTATAGCTAAGCGATTTGAAATACCGGTTTATCACCCTGGTTTAACAAATTTAATAGTGGGTACAGAAGAACTTAGTGAGTGTGTTCATATTGATGAAAAGTCCGGTGTAGTAATAATGCCAAGCGGGCAAATACCAAGTAACCCACTTGAGTTATTATCAAACATTAAGTTTACACAGTTGATTGAACACCTTAAAACTCAGTACGACCACATAATTATTGATACACCACCAACACAAGCTGTGAGTGATGCATTAGTAATTGCTCAAAGTGCTGATTCGGTTATATATGTTGTTAAATCAGACGTTACCCGTATAAAACCAATTAAGGCTGGCCTAGAGCGTTTATTTGAAGTAAAAGCGCACGTGGCAGGTGTGGTACTTAATCAGGTGGATATGAGTAAGTCTAACGATGAACACAGCTATGGCTACTACGACTACCACGATTATTCTAAAAAACCTGAACCAGAAAATACTTAAACGGCCTATTACATTGTGATTGATATACATTCACACATTTTGCCAGGTATTGATGATGGCGCTAAAGACTTAAACGAGTCTTTAGCGCTATTAAAAATGGCGCAAAGCGACGGTATAACACATATTGTTGCAACCCCACATATTCATTTAGGCCGATATAATAATTCGGCTCCCCAACTTTTTAATGATTTAGCCCTATTAAAAGCAGCTTGTTTAGCTCAAAATATTAATATAAATATTGCAGTTGCCGCTGAGGCTCGCCTTGATGTTGAGTTAATGCCGCTTATTTTAACTAATAAACTACCATTTATTGGCAAAAAAAATGGCTTTAATTATTTATTGTTAGAACTACCTCATTCACATGTGCCTCAAGGGTACGATAAATTTATTACTTGGCTCGCTAAACAAAATATAAAAGTGATTATTCCGCACCCAGAGCGAAATCGTGATATTCAGTCAAACCTATTTTACATCGAAAAACTAACTCAGTTAGGATGTGAGTTTCAGTTAACAGCGTCTAGCATTGAAGGCCTTTGGGGAGAAAAAGCTCAATACATTTGTGAGCATATGCTTAAAGGCGATTTAGTTAGTTATATTGCATCTGACGCTCATTCGATAAAACGCAGGCCACCTATTTTAAGTAAGGCAAAAAAACGAATAACCGACATGCTTGGTGAGAGTAAGGCGCATACATTATTTATAACAAATCCTAAGTGTTTAACTGAGGTATTATTTGATGTTTGAGCAGCTGGCTTTTAAGCGGTTACAACTTGCCCTGTTGGCAATAGTGACACTCATTATTTGTTATTTTAGTTTGCAAAGTATGCGCGCTAATGCCTGGTATTTTAGCTCACTAAATACAGTTCAAGAACTCAGTAACACCTCACTCCTTGATGCACCTGAGGTTTATAATAATGAGCTCAACAAAGCCCAAAATGCTATTAAGTTAGCTATAGAGCTTGAACCTGAACATGCCCATTATTTACATTTTTTAGCGTATATTAAGCTTCTTGCTTTAGCTAACACCGATCAAGCTCAAACTGAGCAAAGTAAGCTAGACACTGAATATAAAGAGATACAATCGCTTTTACTTCATTCTACCCAGATTAGGAGCTCATGGGCTGAAACTTGGATTGAGCTAGCTAAAGTTACTAGTTACCAAGAGGGTCCAAGTAAACAAGTTTTAAAGTATATTGATCAGGCTAAAAAAGTAGGCTCATACAAACTTGATGTGCATTTAGGCATTATAGAAATCTCGCTAGCAAATTGGCAGCATTTACCTCCTGAGTACAAGGCGCTGTATGTAAACTCTTTAAGCATGGCTGCCCAATATGGTTATCGGTTTAACCATATTTACACTATTGCTAAACAATTAAATCAACTACCTACCTTATGCATGTCATTACAATTTGGTGCTGCTTACAAAAAACTTAAACAGCGTTATATTTATAGACAAAACTGCAAATAAAAACGCCCAGAGGTTAAAAACCTCTGGGCTATAAGGTGACTCTAAATTGAGTCTAGCGTTAACTAAAACACTTTCTTGGTTCGTTAGGGAGAAGAAGAAAGTACTTTAAAGTGTAGTAAAGCTATTCAATAAAGCATAACTAATTTTTCCCCCCGGGTATAATTGATAACAAAGGATTAGATTAATTGTGCGTGATCTTTATTTTAGATCCAGGTTATTAACTATGCATGTTGTGCTCGATGGCCATTCAAAAGATCTTTTCAGTATGGTTTCTTAACGTTTTAAAATGACATTATTTAAAATTCAAATGTTTTTAAATTAATAATAGCCATATTAATGAGCATGCTGGTTTTTATTTATTATTAGATGAAAATAAAAACAAGATAACCAGAGAGATGTTTAATAAATTGGCACTGGATTTTGACGGCCATCTTTTATTCCCTTAAAGATATTTATCTTGAATATAATATTACTCACTTTATAAGTTTGACTAGTTCAACAGCACCTAAAACAGAGGGATGATTATCATCAAAGTATAATGGAATTCCATTTCTAACCGCGAAACATTTTTCGTTATTACAAAAAACATCTGTGGGATCCAATAAGTGTACATTATTAGGGTAATTAGCTGAGTTAAAATGATTAACCATATAATTATTTCTTTTATTGTACCAGTTTATATCTGTACTAGTTATATCGTGAAGGCTTACATTACTCTTTCTAGCATCATTAATTAACTTAAAAATATTTTTATTCAGCTCAGGGATTGGTAAGAATATATAAATATTATCTTTACTTTCAGCAAGCTTTAAAATTAGTTCATCCATATGTTTTGTTAAACGGATAGCTTCATTCGTTACTGTAGGTTCATCAATCACAGGATAATTTTCAGCTGTTCCACCGAAAAGCATATTTGTAAATCTATGGTTGAAAATTACATTCTTAATTTCTTCACTTTCTAGAATATAACTTGCTGATTCATTGTACCACTTAGCGCACACACTAAAGCTATCAGGTTCTTTATACGATGGCTTGCAGCGAGAAAAACTAAAATGCTTTAAACCAAGATTTTTTTCTTTTAGTCTTAAAGCCATTGCATACGCAATTTCTGTTGAGTGGCTATCTCCAAAAGTTGCCCAAGTAATTCTAGAGCCAAAATACTCGCAAGATTTTTCTGGATCTCTATATTCATTTATATGGCACATATTTCTGTAAGGGCTTGGCGTAGAAGCGTTAATTAAATTTTGATATTCGATTGGAGAAAATTTAAAGAAACCATTTGAACTGTAAACGATTAGTCCTAACGAAACTGTTAAAATTGCGATAATAATTGGTTTAGATCTTAGATAAGAAATTGGTGTATTAAAATCATTAAGAAATCTTATTTTTTCAATATACTTATTACTCAAGTAACCTAAAAAGATGGATGAAATAATACCTATATATATAAAGTTTGTACTTAATGAAAAATAAGTGATAGCCACTACTAATGGCCAATGCCAAAGGTAGATTGAATAAGACCAAGCTCCTATCTTCTGAAAAAGTAAGTTTCCAGTGATAAAGCTGTTTTTTGAATTCGCTTGTATTATTAGAAAAGCTCCTAACACTGGAAATATCGCCAAATAGCCCGGCCATGGGTCCTCTTCTGTAACAAAGAAATATGAGCCTAAAATAAATAAAACACCCATGATTTCCAAAGCTTTATTTTGTTTGCTCCCAAATCTACTAGGATATAGGTAAGCAACCCCACCAATCATCATTTCCCAAGCTCGAGATGGGAATAAGTAATATGCTGCAGTAGGCCATTTGTCAGTAGCCAAAACACAGAAAACAAATCCTATTACGGTGCCTAATAAAAGCATCCTTTTGGTCATTTTAAGTGAAAATACTTTGCTTGAAAGTACTAAAATAATTGGGTAAATAATGTAGAACTGCCATTCAACAGACAGAGACCAAGTGTGAAGAAGCCACTTTTCATGTGATGATGTGTCAAAATATCCCGATTCTAACCTGTAAGTGTTATTAGAAATGAAGCCTACGCTGCTAACTGCATGTTTGCCTAGAGCTTTGTATTCAGTAGGGGATAAGTAGAACCAACCGAAAATTAATAATATAATGCAGAGAATGGCGAGCGCTGGAATAATCCTATTTGCACGCGCCATGTAGAACTTTAAAATAGAAAATTTTTGTTGTTCTAAACCTTTAAATATTATCCCTGTCATTAAAAAACCGGAGATAACAAAAAATACATCTACACCTGCAAATCCACCAGGCATCCAAGATGAGTTAAAATGAAATAAAACAACAGCAATAACTGCTATGGCCCTTAAGCCATTAATATCTTCCCTGAACTGCAAACTAGTATTCCTTATTTGATATACATTCTTTGTAAATGAGACTTAGTAATAACGCTAGTAAATTAATCATCATTAATTTTATGTATTAGTTCAGCTTATTTAGATACTAAGTTCATTTAAATACTTTAGTATTATATAGTTAATATATTGTAAAGTATATCTATTAAACCCAGCTTATTAACTGAGTATTTTGCACTAGATCTCGCGGTAGTGAATTTTTGATCTTATTTTTTTGCCATTTCCCGAGCCCAATAGGGCAGCCACACAGCGTTAATACCACTTCACCTATTGTTTGAGTTACCTCAGTTAAGCGTATATCTTTACCTTGAAAATAATCATTGGCTTGCTCGTTATTTAAAGCAAATACATTGGTTTTACACTCATTGCCAAATACGGTTGCAAACTCGTGCGTTAGTCTTACGCCGTTTTTATGAATAATTCCAATTTGAATACCTAAACGTGCGTACTTAATTTTGTTTTGTACGGCTTCAAACCTCTCAGGAAATAGCCACAGTTCTTTGTCGCGCTGCATTAAGCTGCCAGGTAGGTTAGTTAAGTCAAAGTGCTTTTTAAGCGATTGCATAAACGAGGCGCTTTGTTTTTTATCAAACTCGTTAAACGGGAATGCACCTTTTTTAACAGTTTGATTAGGATTATTGCAACTTGTGTGCTTTTTAAATTTAGCAATAAAAAAGCCTTCGCTATCGAATGTTTGCGGCCATACGTGTAAATAGCCTTCAGCGGTAGTGGCTTTACTTGCACCTTCAAATAAATCACTGAGTGACTCAGGCGCTATATAGTCGCCAAATTCACTCAGTAAATAATCGCACACTTGCTGGTTTTCGAGCGGGGTAAGTGTACAAGTTGAGTAGACTAAGGTGCCACCTGGCTTTAATGCGTAAAATGCGCTTTTAATTAAGTCTTTTTGTACTTGGGCTATTTGTATGTTTGATTCTATTGACCAATTTTTAAGAGCGTCGGCATCTTTACGTACAGTCCCTTCGCCAGAGCAGGGTGCGTCTAGCAATATGCTATCAAAGCATTCAAACATGTAGTTGCCAAATATAACGCCATCAAAATGCGAGAGCGCACAGTTACTAACGCCCATGCGTTTTAATGTTGCGCTAAGTACTTTTAGGCGCGATGACGAAAGCTCATTTGCAACAAGCACACCTTGGTTATCCATAAGCGCAGCTAGTTGTGAGGTTTTCGAACCCGGCGCAGATGCCATATCAAGCACATAATTATTTTGAGAGTTTGCGAGTTCAATGCTTTGTTTTAATGCGATAGGGGGCAGCATTGAACTTGCTTCTTGCACGTACATAGCACCGCTTAGGTGTAAGTCGGTATTACCAAGGGCTAGGTTTTGCTCTTCATCGTTTGGGCGCTCTAACCAAAAGCCTTCACTGCACCATGGGATTGGGGTTAGCAGCCAATTTTTTTCAGTTGCACGTTCTACAAATTCTTCAATGCTAATTTTTAATGTATTAACGCGGATAGATTTTCTGAGCGGCCTACGACACGCATTTAAAAAGTCATCTAAGTTTAGATGCGCTGGTAAATAGGTTTTTACGTCATCAATAAAGTGCTCAGGAATAAAAGTGTTGGCGTTCACGCGTTAGCTCATACTATAAAAATAAAGCGCGATAATAGCATTTATGCGAGGTGTTTTCAGCGCTAAAAAGCGTAACATCTGATTTATTACGCTGTCGACACTTCACTGTTTTAGTCCATTGTAAAACCATTTTTATGCGACTTTAGGTTAATAGTGTCGACAATGAGCGTTTTTTTTAGCCATTTTGATAGGTTTAAGGGTTGACATGATTTTTTAATAAGCCCATAGTAACCACATCAATTGTCGACAATCTAAAAAATAACTTATGACACACACATTTTTAAACGAAGCGCCTATAACTACCGCATCAGATCAAGTATTTGTAGATATGCGCCGTGAGATTGTTGAAGGAAGCATAGTTCAAGGCAGTAAAATATCAGAGCCTGAGCTTGCCAAACGTTATGGTGTAAGCCGCGCAACGCTTAGAGAGGCGTTAAATCGCTTAGAAAGTTGCTACCTTGTTGAGCGTAAAGCTAACGTAGGTTGTCGCGTAGTTGCCCTTACCGCTGAGCGTTTGATTGAAGTTTATCAAGTTCGCAGCTCGCTTGAAGGTTTAGCATGCAGGCTTGCTGCCGACAATATGGAACCCGAAGAAGTAAAAGGCTTAAAGCAATTACTTAATCAGCACCTACAAACACAGCGTGTTAAAGAGGGCGAATCTTATTATCAAGAAGCCGGCGATTTAGATTTTCATTACCGTATTATTCAAGGCAGTAAAAACGCGCATTTAATTCATTTACTGTGTAATGAGCTCTATCAATTAATACGCATGTACCGTGTACAAATGGGTATGGTGGGGCCGCGTGTATCAAAAGCGTTTGATGAGCATTTAGCTATTATTAACGCCATTGAAAACCACGACGGCGAACTGGCCGAAATGCTTATGAAGCGCCATATAAGCGCATCGCAAGCAAATATCCAGACCAAATTTGATGTATACCAATCAATATGAGTATTCGAACAATTTAACGGATTAAATCGTTCCGTAACGTCGTTAAAAATTTTTTATTTAGAACCACTAAACATAAAAATTATTGCCTAGTTACAGAACGATTTTCTTATCGTTAAATAAACCTCATACCCATACAGATTGGTATGAGCAGCTCAAAACGATTTAGCTGCTAAAAATAAGTTAAACAGTTAAAAAGTCATAATTACAGATTAAAACTATAAGTTACTCCACGTAGCAACCGTTCAAAGTGAGGAGACAGTAATGTCAGCAGGATTAAAATTTAAACACGCTATTGCCAATAACCGTCCGTTACAAGTAGTAGGTACTATTAACGCCTACACAGCGATGATGGCTGAAAAAATGGGTCACCAGGCTATTTACCTCTCAGGTGCCGGTGTTGCAAACGCCTCGTTTGGTATGCCTGATTTAGGTATGACAAGCCTTGATAACGTGCTTGAAGATATTCGCCGTATTACAGGTGCTAGCGATTTACCACTACTTGTGGATGCCGATACCGGTTGGGGTGGGGCGTTTAACATTGCACGCACAGTAAAAGAAATGACTAAGGCCGGTGCGGCGGGTTTTCACATTGAAGACCAAGTAGCGCAAAAGCGCTGTGGTCATCGCCCTAATAAAGAAATTGTAAGCCAAGGTGAAATGGTTGACCGCATTAAAGCGGCGGTTGATGCAAAAACCGATAGCGATTTTTATATTATGGCCCGTACCGATGCATTTCAAAAAGAAGGTTTAAACGCCGCGATAGACCGTGCAGCTGCCTGTGTTGAAGCTGGTGCAGACGCTATTTTTGCAGAAGCCGTACACGACCTTGCTGATTACCAAGCATTTGCAAAAGCGATTAACGTTCCAATTTTGGCAAACATTACTGAGTTTGGCCAAACACCTATTTACACAAAAGAGCAGCTAAGTGATGTAGGTGTTGAAATGGTGCTTTACCCACTAAGTGCATTTAGAGCCATGAACAAAGCAGCACTAAACGTGTATTCAGCAATTTTAAATGAAGGCTCGCAACAAAGCCAAATCGAAAATATGCAAACGCGCTCTGAGCTTTACGACTTTTTAGATTACCACACGTACGAGAACACACTCGACACCCTTTTTTCATCAAAATCTGACAAATAAAAATTATTAAAATAAATCACACACAAATTTAAGATAGGAGAAGATCATGGTAGATAAAGCATTAGGCGGCGCGGGTTTACGCGGACAAGTGGCTGGTCAAACAGCATTGTGTACTGTTGGGCAAAGTGGTTCTGGTTTAACGTATTGTGGTTACGATATTAGCGAACTTGCTGAAAAAGCGCAGTTTGAAGAAGTGTCTTTTTTACTTTCACGCGGTGAGTTACCAACAACTAGCGAACTGGCAGAGTATAAAGCTAAACTTAAAAGCTTACGCGGCTTACCAGATGCACTTAAAACCGTGCTTGAAAATATTCCTAAAGATGCGCATCCAATGGATGTAATGCGCACGGGCTGCTCAATGTTGGGTAACCTTGAAATGGAGCTTGATTTTAACCAAGCCAACGACGCAATCGACCGTATGATTGCAGTGTTCCCAAGTATTATTTGTTACTGGTACCGCTTTACACACGATGGCGTACGCATTGAAACACAAACAGATGACGACTCTGTTGGCGCACACTTTTTAACACTGTTACACGACAAAGCACCTAGCGAGTTATTTGCACAAGTGATGAACGTATCACTAATTTTATACGCAGAGCACGAGTTTAATGCTTCTACATTTGCGGGTCGTGTGTGTGCATCAACGCTTTCTGATATTCACTCTTGTGTAACAGGTGCGATTGGTACGCTACGTGGTCCACTTCATGGTGGTGCTAACGAAGCAGCTATGGATATGATTCAAGGCTTTACAAGTGCTGAGCATGCTGAGCAAGAAGTTATGGGCATGCTTGAGCGTAAAGACAAAATAATGGGTTTTGGCCATGCGATTTATCGCGAGTCTGATCCACGCAATGTAATTATTAAAAAATGGTCTGAAAAACTAGCGGCAGAGGTGGGCGATACCGTGCTTTACCCTGTGTCTGTTCGTTGTGAGGAGATTATGTGGCGCGAGAAAAAACTGTTTTGTAACGCCGATTTTTTCCATGCATCTGCTTATCACTTTATGGATATTCCGACTAAATTATTTACGCCAATATTTGTAATGAGCCGCGTTACTGGTTGGACTGCGCATGTAAAAGAGCAACGCGCTAACAACCGTATTATTCGCCCAAGTGCCGATTACACAGGGCCTGATGCACGTAGTTACACACCAATCGAATCAAGAAGTTAATTATTTTTAACTAAGGTGAGCCAATGGCTCACCTTTACGGCTTTAATGCTTTATATAATAAAAACAACTACAAACCTAAAGCCTTTCTTGAAAAATACCAATTGCACTCTCCATAAAATTGGTACTACATCCGTCACCAAATTAGCGAACCCTTACCATGACCATAATTAATAATACCCAATACCGTAAACCTCTGCCGGGCTCAAATGTCGACTACTACGATACGCAAGAAGCCGTAGATGCAATTAAGCCAGGTGCATACGCCACGCTACCTTATTCATCACGTGTATTTGCCGAAAACCTAGTACGCCGATGCGATCCTGCCATGTTAACTGATGCACTTAATCAGCTAATTGAGCGAAAGCAAGATTTAGATTTCCCGTGGTATCCGGCGCGTGTGGTGTGCCACGATATTTTAGGCCAAACGGCACTTGTTGATTTAGCAGGTTTGCGTGATGCAATTGCAGCCAAAGGCGGCGATCCGGCAAAAGTGAATCCTGTGGTACCCACGCAGTTAATAGTGGATCATTCGTTAGCGGTAGAGCATGCCGGTTTTGATCCTGACGCATTTGAAAAAAACCGCGCCATTGAAGACAGACGAAATGATGACCGTTTCCACTTTATCAACTGGACAAAAACTGCGTTTAAAAATATTGACGTTATTCCACCGGGTAACGGCATTATGCATCAAATTAACCTTGAAAAAATGTCGCCGGTTATTCAAAACCGAGATGGCATTGCATTCCCAGATACACTAGTAGGTACCGACAGCCACACGCCACATGTTGATGCGCTGGGCGTTATTGCTGTGGGCGTAGGTGGGCTTGAAGCTGAAAGCGTGATGCTTGGTCGTGCTTCTTATATTCGTTTGCCCGATATTGTAGGTGTTGAGCTAACAGGTAAGCGCCAACCCGGTATTACCGCAACCGATATTGTGTTGGCTATTACTGAATTTTTACGTGAGCAACGTGTTGTTTCTACTTATTTAGAGTTTTACGGTGAAGGTGCCGACGCACTTACTCTTGGCGACAGAGCAACCATTTCGAACATGACGCCTGAATTTGGCGCAACTGCAGCCATGTTTTATATCGATGATAAAACAATAGATTACTTGCGTTTAACAGGTCGCGAAGAAGAACAAATTGCCCTTGTAGAAAACTACGCTAAAACAGCAGGCCTTTGGAGCGATAGCTTAAAAACCGCAAAATATGAGCGTGTGCTTAAGTTTGATTTATCAAGCGTGGGGCGCAATATTGCCGGTCCATCTAATCCACACCGCCGTGTATCGACAAGCGATTTAGCTAAAGAAGGTATTTCGGGCGTTGTTGAAAATGAAGAAGGCTTAATGCCAGACGGCGCGTGTATTATTGCCGCTATTACTAGCTGTACTAATACGAGTAATCCACGCAATGTAATTGCCGCTGCACTACTTGCCCGTAACGCAAATGCTAAGGGTTTAATGCGTAAACCTTGGGTTAAAACTTCATTAGCACCAGGCTCAAAAGCGGTGCAATCATACCTTGAAGATGCAAACTTACTAACAGAGCTTGAGCAACTTGGCTTTGGTATTGTTGGTTTTGCGTGTACAACGTGTAACGGTATGAGCGGTGCCCTTGACCCTGTTATTCAAAAAGAAGTGATCGATCGCGATTTATACACTACCGCGGTGCTTTCGGGTAATCGTAACTTTGATGGGCGTATTCATCCTTATGCTAAACAAGCATTTTTAGCGTCACCTCCTTTAGTTGTTGCGTACGCTATTGCAGGTACTATTCGCTTTGATATTGAAAAAGGGATACTAGGGCAAGATCAACAAGGCAACGATATTACGCTTAAAGATTTATGGCCGTCAGACGAAGAGATTGATGCAGTAATTAAGCAAAGCGTTAAGCCAGAGCAGTTTAGAAAAGTATACGAGCCGATGTTTAATTTAACCGTAGATTACGGTGAAGATAACGATCCACTTTACGACTGGCGCCCAGAAAGTACGTACATTCGTCGCCCTCCTTATTGGGAAGGTGCACTTGCGGGTGAGCGCACAATGACCGGTATGCGTGCGCTTGCAGTTCTTGGCGATAACATTACAACCGATCATTTATCGCCATCAAACGCAATTATGGCAAGTAGTGCTGCTGGTGAATACCTGACCAAAATGAACGTCCCAGAGGAAGACTACAACTCGTACGCAACGCACCGGGGCGATCATTTAACAGCGCAGCGTGCAACATTTGCAAACCCTAAACTACTTAATGAAATGGTACTTGATGAAAACGGCGAAGTTAAGCAAGGCTCCTACGCACGCTTAGAGCCACAAGGTACTAATACTCGTATGTGGGAAGCAATCGAAGCCTACATGGAGCGTAAACAACCGCTTATTATTGTAGCCGGTGCCGATTACGGGCAAGGTTCGTCGCGCGATTGGGCCGCAAAAGGCGTAAGACTTGCAGGCGTTGAAGTAATAGCAGCTGAAGGTTTTGAGCGTATTCACCGTACTAACCTAATTGGTATGGGGGTTTTACCGCTTGAGTTTAAAGCAGGCACAACGCGTAAAACTCTAGAGCTGGATGGCAGCGAAACGTACGATGTATCAGGCGATTTAAAACCAGGTGCCACCGTTAATTTAAGTATTACCCGTAAAGACGGTGAAGTACTCACTGTGCCTATGAAGTGCCGTATCGATACCCAAGAAGAGCTCTCTATTTACGCGGCTGGTGGTGTGCTACAACGCTTTGCACAAGACTTTTTAGAAGCAACACAATCTGCATAAGGGCAAGCATTATGTTTAAACCGCAAATTAAAGTGCCTGCAACCTATATGCGTGGCGGCACCAGTAAAGGTGTATTTTTTAATTTAATTGACTTGCCAAAGCCTGCTCAAGTAGCAGGCGAGGCGCGCGATAATTTATTACTGCGCGTTATTGGCAGCCCCGATCCGTATGCTAAGCAAACGGATGGCATGGGCGGTGCTACATCAAGTACCAGTAAAACCGTAATCTTAAGTAAAAGTGAGCAAACTGACCACGATGTTGATTACTTGTTTGGTCAAGTGGCGATAGATAAACCTTTTGTAGATTGGAGCGGTAACTGCGGCAACTTAACGTCAGCAGTTGGTGCTTTTGCCATTAGTAATGGTTTGGTCGATAAAAGCAGAGTACCCGATAACGGTGTTGCTATTGTGCGTGTGTGGCAGGCTAATATTAAAAAAAGCATATTAGTGCATGTCCCCATGACAAATGGCGAAGTACAAGAAACCGGCGACTTTGAGCTCGATGGCGTTACTTTTGCTGCAGCTGAAGTAAAACTTGAATTTATTGACCCCGCTGATGGCGATGGCGCGTTATTTCCAACAGGTAATGTAGCTGATGATTTAGAAGTACCGGGTGTTGGTACTTTAAAAGCAACAATGATAAATGCAGGTATTCCTACTGTATTTATTAATGCCATTGATATTGGTTATACCGGCACAGAGCTGCAAGACGATATAAATAACGATGTTGCAGCGCTTAAAAAGCTTGAAACTATTCGTGCTTATGGCGCTGTTAAAATGGGCTTAATCACTAACATTAGTGAAGCGCAAGTTCGCCAACATACGCCAAAGGTTGCGTTTGTTGCATCGCCTTTAGATTACAAAGCATCTAGCGGTAAGATTATTGAAGCTACAAACATTAACTTATTAGTACGCGCTATGTCGATGGGTAAACTGCACCATGCCATGATGGGCACAGCGGCTGTTGCTATTGGCACGGCCGCAGCAATCGAAGGCACACTCGTAAATATAGCCGCTGGTGGCGGCGCATTGAGTGAAGTTAACTTTGGTCATCCGTCGGGCACGCTAAAAGTAGGTGCTGAGGCTAAAAATAATGCTGGCAACTGGCTAGTTACCAAAGCAAGTATGAGCCGAAGTGCACGCGTATTAATGGAAGGGGTTGTAAGAGTCCCTCAGTAATTACTAAACATTTACTTTAGGTAAGTAAACAAGTTTTATAAACGTTTGCTTAGCTAAAGTAAAACCTACTAACATTCATTATAAACAATCCTTTTTCATTAATTTTTCGAATTATCCTCTTTTTTAGCTCTCATCCATCGCATTTACTTGAAGAATATAATTAACAAACTAGATTGTATGTAATATTCATTTAATAAAGTGAATATATTGTATCAATATGTGCTGGTTCTTTATGAGTGTCTATAGGTTATTGAATAATAGAGATGCTGATAAAGAAGTAGTTCATAGAATAAAGATAAATACTTCTATAAAACGTATAAATATGTAGCATAACTATATAGCTTAATGGTATTTTTAATGTTCTGGTAACAAAGGTTATGATTGTGTACTTTTTTAATGCTTTTTAAACATAAAAGCTTACACAAGCCACTATCAACTAAACTAATTTCTGATACTCATTCCAGGCTATCAAGGAGAAATAAATGGTAAAGCGTACGATCAAATTTACACCTATTGCAGCTTCAGTTGCACTTACATTAGGCTTAACAGCATGTGGTTCGGACAATGACAGAAACATTCCTGTTACACCTGTAGAATCTTTTACTGCAACAGGTGATGCACAGTTCAACATTGAAGTAACTGGTAAAGCAGTTAAAGGTTCAATGAAAAGTGCAGTAGTAACTGTAATGACTTTAGATGCATCTGGTCAAAGCGTTCCTGTTGCGTTTCGCTCAGCTGCTTCAGCAGAAGCAGAGTCTTTTTCTGAAGAAGCACTATCACAAAGTGCTGCTGATGCTGCAGTAGAAGCAAGTAAAATTGCTGCTAATCCTGAAGTATTAACTGATGAAAGCGGCCGTTACAGCATCTACTTAGATGATGACTTTACTGGACCAGTTTACATTACTGTTAAAACGTCTGCAGAAGGCGATGATAGCTTTTTACGTTGTGATGCTTACGTAGGTTGTGGCGATTACGATGTAGCGCCAGAAGAAGATGACGTAAATGATGGCGATACTGCGATTGAGTTTGGCGAATGGTACAAAACTGACCTAGAGCTTTCAGTTGTTAAATTTGTTCCAGCTGTTGAAGCAGATACATCTGGAGTAAGTGGTTCTGCAGGCGATGCTAATGTAGAAGCTTCTTATAAAGCTAATGTTACTTTCTTAACATCGTTAGTGGCGGCTCTTCTTCTTGACTCAGGTTCAAGTGTAGATGAAGACGCAATTGCTAAAGCAAGCTTAGATACTGTTGTACAAGTAATGGGTCAAGACGCTGCACTTTTACTTTCAGCTATTATTGGTGATTTATCTAACGGCGGCGCTGTAGATTTAAGTGATGTTGATGGCGAAGAAGAACTTACTGACGGTATTTTAGCAATTGCACAGCTTTCATCTTCAATTCAAGGTTTACCTTCAATTGGTGATGTAATGAGCAGCATTAAAGCTGGTATTAAATCAGGCCAGTTTAAAGGTAATGCTGATGCTAGCATTGCAGCAATAGCGACAATGTTACAAACAGCTATTACAAATACTGCAAATGTTTTTGTTGCCATTGCTACTGGTACTGAAGATGACATTAAAACTGCATTAGAAGCCGCTTTCGCAGCAAAAATTCCAGCTCCTACTGCTGGTGAGATAGTTGCATTTGCTGCTAACTCAGCTGATGTTGCTAAAAAAGCAAAAGCTGCTAAAGATAAAGCTGTTAAAAATGGTGCAGCAACTGATGCGAGCCTTGCAGCCGCTGCAGTAAAAGTTAAAAAAGCACTAGAAGTAATTGGTTGTACTGGCGCAGAATGTACAGTTGGAGATGATTTTTATACAGCTCTAGCAGCTGCTTTAACATTAGAAGTTACTGCTTCTCAAACTGCACTTACTGCATTAGAAATGAGCATTGAAACAGCTCAAAGCTCACTTGCAGATGTTCAAGCAATGGGTGGCGATGCTCTTACAGCTGATAACGCAGCTGCATTTGTAAGCGCTGTTACATTACTGAAAAATGAAGCTACTACGGCTGATTTAACAGCTAAAGCAGACTCTATTTTTGTTAAATCACAAGGCTATGTAACTGCTGCAAAAGCGTTAGTTACTCAAAGCTCTGATTACCAACAAGTTCTTGATTCTGCAACATCGTTGCAAACAGATGCATCTGTTGCTGTAACTGACACCGCTGCATACGACGCGGCACTAGCTGCACTAGTAGCTGAAGCTGAAGCAGCGATTACAGAGTTTGATGTGGCTCTTGCTGCTGCAAAACTAGTTGCTGAAGACACTGCAGACGTTGCTGATGAGAAAAAATCAGTAGCAGACACAGCTGAAGCGGCTTCTACTAGCGCACTTGCTAACGCAGAAAATGCAATGGTAGATACAGCTGCAAACGCAACAGAAGCTCTTGAGCTTGCAATGACTGCCGTTACTGCTGCGTCTGATTTTGCTGCTGCTGTTGATGCACTTGAAATTGCTATTGAGCAAGCACTTGTTGCTGCTAATGCCTACCTAGAACTTGAAGGCGAAGGCGCACAAGCAATGATTGATGCGCTTACAGCTATGCAAACAGCTGCTGTAGCTCAAGGTGAGCTAGCTAGCGAGCAATTTGTAACAGCTTATAATCTACAGCTTGCTGCTGAAACTGCAGTTGCAAAACTTGAAGTACTAACTTCTGTTAAAGCTACATCAGAGTCATTATCGACTATGACTGTGCTTACAGGCACTGGTGCTGATGCAGTTGCTGATGCAGCAGACATTCTTGCAGACGTAATTGATGAATTAGCTGAAATGGGTAATAACTCAGGTACAGGCACATCAACTCGCAATGCTGATTGGGACTATGCTTACAGCTTAGATGATCTTACGCTAATGCTTAGCAATGCTACTACAGGTGAGATGATTAATGCAGCGGCTTCTTATGAAGGCGACAAGCTTGTTGTTGCTTGGGGTGCTACATTAAAAGGTGAGAATGACGTATCTGTTGAGCTTGTTACTGCTGCTACACAAACACAAGCACTTACAGATTGTGTTGATTTTGCAGCCGGTACAATTGATGCTACTCAAATCGATTCATGTTTAGTATTTACTTTTGATGGCGCAGTGACTGCTGATAATGTAGATGATGCAGAAATCATAATGACTGAAACGGCTAACCATGTTGAAATCATTGATGGTGATTCTGGCTTCACTGGTATGTTAAGTATTACAGCTGATGATGCAACAGATTCAGGCTCTATTACATTAGAGGGTGTTTCTGGTGATGTAGACTTTAAAGTAATGACTACATACCTTGACAGCGACATGGAAGAAGCAAGTGCTTTAGATATTACAGTAAATAATGCAATGGGTTACACGTTGTCTATTACTGGTAATGAAAGTGCAGGTTACACTGGTGACGTTATGGCTATGTACAATGAGATGATGATGTCTTTTGGTACTGCAGCTAAAACAACAAACGGTCTTTCAATTACTTACATTGATGGTGACGTAGTTGATTACACTGATGTTGATTTAATTGATTCATCTAAGTAATATTTAAACTATAAAAGGGGAAAGCAGCGCTTTTCCCTTTTTTTATAGAAAGCGATTAAATTATGAAAAAAAAAATTCTCTTGTTAGGATTTTCAACAGCTTTTATTTCTCCTCTTGCTTCCGCAGATAACCAATTTCAAATTTTTACCCACTTTGACGCAGAAATTTATACAGAAGCACAACCAGTACAAGCCTTTGTAGATGATTTTGATGCTCCATTAAAATCGGGTGACAGTGCATTCACCTATAATATATTTGAAGTAGGTGTTGGCTACGGTAATTTTAAGGTCGGTTTACAAAGTCGTTACGACTATGTTCTTAACTTTGATCCTGATACAGCCAAATATACTCATACCGAAAAAAATGATCTAGAGTTTGAAGATAGATTTTATACATATTACCTTGATGCTAAACAAGCAACATCTAACGGTGTCTTTGTATCTTATGATTTAAAATTTTTAGATAAAAATGCATTAACAATAACACCTAAACTTTCTGTTTTTGCCAGCTCACACTATCAAGATGCCACTGTAAATGGTGAAATTTATAGTGATGAAGTTGAAGGCGCTGTAACTGTCGATTACAACTTTTCAAAAGACATATTATTTAAAAAGTTTTCACCGTCACAAAAGCCTGAAGGGCTTGGCTATAGCCTAGATATTTTTGCTGATTGGCAAGTAAATGATGAGCTTCAAGTTGGTTTTAGCGTAAAAGATTTGCTCTATAAAACAGAGTACGAAGACAGCGGCTCTGTAAAAGGTCAAACTACTGAGATTCCATTTAGCGAAGATGACAACGGCGATATTATTACTCAGCCAACAGTTTCATTAAAAACATCTGCATTTGGAAATACGGTATCTCATGATTTAGAAATGGAAATGCGACTACAAGCATTTGCCGATTACAGAATAAACGACCGATTTTCGACTCAGTTAACTTTAAAACGTTACGACAAAGACACGTTCAGCCAATTAAAAGGCCGTATACACTTTTGGGATCATTGGAAAGTACAGGCGGGCTATGAGACAAAAAGTGAAGCATTTTTAGTTGGTATAGAAAACGAGTATTTTGGTCTTAATTTACAAACTGATAGCCTAGATTTAGATAAAGCCTATTATGCTAATGTGAATTGGTACGTGAACATTAAGTTTTAAGGAATGAAGATGTTAAAACAAATTATACCCTTAGGGGTAGCTATTGCATTGGTAGGTTGTGGTTCTTCATCAGACAGTGACAGTTCAGAATCTGTTGCAGTGAGTGAGATTGCTACATCTTCTTCTGTGAGTTTTTATGTATCTAATTGGCAATCACCACAGGGCACGCTTAATGTTTTAGATAGCGACGGGGTGGTGCAAGAATCAATTGAAGTTGAAAACATCAATACTGCGAGTGTAAGTGTAACTCCACTTACTTTTAATAGTTTTGAGTTTATACCGAGTGATACTGCTCTACCTTGTCCTCGCTTTACAGGTTGTGGCAGAACAGTCCGTGGTGATGTAAATGACTTAAACGCAAACCGTTTAATAGACTACCAAGAATTGACAGCCGTTACTCTTAATTACAAAGCTGATGCATTTAGTGCACCGGGTGTAAATACGGTTTATTTATCGCCATTGAGTAAAGCAATTACAGATGAAGGCTTTAGTGCTACGCAAGCTAGTTTATCAGCCACGCCTTTTTATCATTTAACGCACAGCAATTTAAATGCAAGTGTTGAAGCAGAAATGGTTACTAATGCATTTACTTACGCGGCAATTTTAGCTGGTGTTGCTGATAGTTCGTTTAGTGTTGAAAGTGCTTTTAATGCATTTACTAACTTAGAGACTGACCAACAGGCATGGCAAGATTATAGCGATTTAGCAGCGCAGTATGTTACAGATAACTTATTTAGCGACCAAGGTAATGCTTTACTGCAAAATGTAGCTGGTCAAGTTAAGCAAACGATTGCAAGTGTAACTACATTTACAAATTGGCAGGCTCGCTCAACAGAAGTTCAAAGCTTAGATTCAAGAGAGTTACTTGTTGATACACGAAATATTATAGGTGCTGCAAGACTTCAAGAAAAAAGCTATTCAGATGAATTAGACGTAAAATTTGCTGAGCTTGAAAGTGCGTTTGATGAAGACACACAAAGAACACTTGATGCACTTACTAATGCTTTAAACGAAGTTATTACAAATTATTCACCACTAGCTGATGGCTCTACACCATCAGGACAATATAAACTTCGTGACTTAGATATTGATTACAGCCAATCACCTTATACTTGGGCTATAACTGGCACATATGATGATTTACCTATAACAATTGATTTATCAATTCCAACATTTAGAGTAAGTGGTGTATTAGGTAATAAAATTGAAGGTGTAATGAGCGCAACAGTCACAAATGGTGCTACGGTTTTAAGTGTAGATGTAAGTGAGTTGCTAATTCAGTTTGATGGTATAGATGCTCAAAGTGAATTAAATCCAGAAGCCGACACAGGTATTACACAGGTAACTACCAATGTAATTATCAATAAAGCCGCTGGTAAACTTGAAGGTGACTTATCACTAAACTTAAATCGCTTTGTTAATTCATTAGGTGAAGAGTCTACGACGTTATCTACTTTTGATTTTAATGGTGATTACGTAAGTGACATTCAAGACACTGCATTTCATATCACTGCAGTAGAGGCTTCGCCTTTTATTGGTGAAGATAATGACGATTTAGCATTTACTTTTGAATTAGATTTTCCGTTGAGTGGTGCAAGCGATTTTAAGTTTGCTTACGTGGGCGATGTTGAAAACTTATCAGAACTTACCTCTACAGATATATTTGTTAGCATAAAAAACCGTGCGTTAGATTTACGTATTCGTGATGTTAGTGGCAACATTAATCTAATAGCGAGAGGCGAAAATGGACGTTGGTTAGATGTAAAGCAAAAGGGCCGTAATTACAGTGGCGGTTTATATTTTGGTGATACTAAACTAGCTGATGTTACTGCAGTACGTGGTATTCCTGGTGTTTTATTTCCAAATGGTGAGTTTGAATCGTTATTTTAACCATTAGTTAAGTGGTTTTAGAAATATTCAAAATCCGATATTAGTTTTCTAGTATCGGATTTTTTAATGCTTGTTATATTAGTTAAATGCGCCTGAATCAAGGTAGCTGCCGATCCCGAGTGTAAACATCCATATCCCCCATAAACTATGCTCAATAACACACACGACGGTTGAGCGGCTTTGTGCATAGGTATAGGCAAACAGTAAGCCACCTAAAAATGCTAAGGCTACTGCAATCCAATTTGCATACACAATATGCGCCAACGCAAATACACTCGCACTAACTACAATACGCACTGCTTTTTTGGGCATGATGCGTTTATAACGATGAAAAAAATACGTTCTGAATATTAATTCTTGAGGAATAACCGACAGTATTGGGTAGAGTAGCAACAGTAAAAGCCAATCATTAAACGAGTTACGGGGAAGGGTAAACCAGTTGCCCTGATGAATAATCCCGTAAAACATACCTGAGAACAGTGCACCTAAAATAAAGAAGCTAAACACACGTTTTTTAACAGCAGAAAATTGCCCAAGGCTTGTAAGCCTAAAACGTTTAAAATGCGGATCGCCCAGTAGCAACATACAACACACGCTCATTAAAATAATAAGCGCAGGAATAAGCCAGTTAGCTAAATACTCGCGTAATACAAAACCCAACAAGGGTAGTAACACAAAAATGAGGGTAAATTCAAACCAGCGATATTGATTGGCGTTCAAGGTCGTCTCAACTTGTTTTTTTAATAAGCTATCAAGCTAAGACGACATTTTTATGACGAGATTAGTAATCTACAAAGTGATCTATAAAATTATTTTGCAGGTTCTTCTTCACTAGGGAGGTATTTGTACAAGGCAATAATAGTGGCAAAAATACTCACAAAGGTAATACCCATTAAACCAAACACTTTAAAATTAACCCAAAAGTCGAGCGAGAAATTATATGCAATATAAATGTTTAGTGCTGCGATGCCAGCAGTTATAGCAACCCACATTAGGTTAAGCTTATCCCATAATGGTTCTGGGACTACAATGGCTTGTTTTGTATCGTTAGCGTTTTCGAGAATTGAGCTAAGCGCTTTTTTAACGAGGTTTTTCTTAAGTACATAACGGCTAACAAGTAACGTTAAGCTTAAACCTGCGTATATGAGTGTTGCTTTCCATTTTATGTATTGCTCATCATGAAGTACCAGCGTTAACGTACCAAACACAGCAGCAATGCCAAAAAATATCCACTGACGAGTAGGCACAGTTCCATGTTTAAAGTAGCTATAAGCAACTTGAATGAGCGTAGTGGCCATTAATAAACCGGTAGCCCAGTAAATATCGACTAGCTTGAAAACTGCAAAAAACAGTATGAGTGGAATGTATTCAATTAATGCGTGCATATACTACCTAAATTATACAAAAAAGAGTCAAAGGCTTTTTACCACATAAAGCTTAGCAACTACAAGGTTGACTTGTTGCCCTGTAACCCTTAGCCTGCGTGGCTTTATTGCCAATTTGGTTTGGTATTTTTTATATCATCATATTCCCACGCTTAACCAACACTGATTTGGCGTGTATTTAGGAGCCTAAAATGAATAAAGCAGAACTCGTTGCTGCCATTGCACACAAAAGTGAATTAACAAAAAAAGATTCTCAAGCGGCGCTTTCAAGCTTGCAAAAAGTAATTACTAAATCGCTTTCTGAGGGCGATCAAGTTCAAATTAATGGCTTTGGTACGTTTGCACTAAGTTATTACCCAGCGCGCGCTGGGCGTAACCCGCAAACAGGCGCAGCAATTGAAATAGAAGGCGCTAATAAAGCGGTTTTTAAACCGGCTAAGGCGTTAAAAGATCTGCTTTAAATTTATTTAAGGTTTTAACCCCCGTATTGATAGATAAGTTACATGAGCGCGAAGTAAATTCGCACCTACGGGTATATGTTGTAGGTGAGGTTTTATACCTCGCGTTTGGTGGCTTTAAATTATATGAGCTGGAAATAAATTCGCACCTATGTAGATTATTCATAATCTCTAAATGATTTACATGGCATTATAAATCCCACTTACATTAAATCCTTTATTTTCAATTGCTTGTTATCGGCATGCATTATGCTGTTTAACTGTGTGTTTCGAACATATTTTTAAACAATACCAGTCTGCTGATATATGGGGTCTATTGAACGACGTTAAATTGCTCAAATATTTATGCAGGTTGGTATCAAATAAGGAGATCTCAATGAGTACATTACAAACAAGCACGCGTTTACAAGGCAAAAAAATTGCAATTTTAGCCACTGATGGGTTTGAGCAAAGTGAGCTTTTATCTCCACGCAGCGCATTACTTGATGCCGGTGCAAACATCGAAATAGTATCAATTAAAGAAGGCCAAATTACGGGCTGGGATGAAGACAAGTGGGGCGATAAAGTAACAGTAGATAAACTAGTCACAAACGCAGACCCCGCTGATTATGACGCGCTTATGCTTCCTGGTGGTTTATTTAACCCAGACAGTTTACGCCAAGATAAAGATGCTAAAGCCTTTATTGATGGCTTTTTTGGGGCAGAAAAAAATAAACCCGTTGCTGCAATTTGCCATGCGCCGTGGTTGTTAGCTGAAATTAATAAACTGCGCGACCGTACCATTACCTCTTTTCCAAGTATTAAAAGCGATTTAATTAATGCAGGCGCTAATTGGGTTGACCAAGAAGTATGTGTAGATAAAGGCTTAGTAACGAGCCGAAGCCCCGCTGATTTAGAAGCATTTAATGCCAAATTTATTGAAGAGATTTTAGAGGGTAAACACCAAGCTCACTAATTTTCTTTTTAAAACGTTTGGATATTGATACAGCGTTTGATTTTAAAAAACAAAAAAGGGCATTTCAAATGCCCTTTTTTTAATGCGTATAAAACACGCCCTAGTTAGCTTATAGCGATGTAGCTGCTTTCATATCGGCTACAAAAGCTTTTAGCTGCGCGGTCATTGTTGGTAAATCATTAAGGTTAGCTTCAATAATTTTAACCACAGCAGAGCCTGAAATGGCACCGGCTGCTCCTGCATTAAGAGCCGCTTTTACATCATCTGGCGTTGAAATACCAAACCCTAAAAGAGCAGGGGCTGCATGGTATTCTTTTAATTTAGTAACAATATTACCAGCAGGCATTTGTGCTTTAGTATCGGTACCGGTAACACCTGCGCGCGATAGTAAATACGTGTAACCACGACCGTAAGAGGCGCACTGGCGAAGTGTGTCGTCATCTGCATTTGGTGTTGCAATAAAAATTGGGTCTACACCGTTATCCATTGCTGACTTTCTAAACATTTTAGATTCATGCAGAGGCACATCAGCCACTAAAATTGAGTCTACGCCTACTGCTTTTGCATCTTTATAAAATGCTTCTATACCGCGTTTAAACACAAGGTTTGAATACAATAATAAGCCAATTGGAATATCAGCATTATACTCACGTATTTCTTTAATAATATCAAAGCAATCTTGTGTGTTAATGTGCACATCGAGGGCGCGAATATTAGCTTTTTGAATTACTGGACCATCTGCAATTGGGTCAGAAAACGGAATACCAAGCTCAAGCGCATCAGCGCCGCCGTCAATTAGACTTTTAATAATCGCAATACTTTGCTCTTTACCTGGGTCGCCAATCGTTACAAATGGTACAAACGCACCTTGTTTTTGCTCGTTAAGCGCTGCAAACATTTTGCCGTAACGATCCGTTTTTACTAGGCTCATAGCTGACCTCTTTCAGTTAGTACATTGTGAACGTGTGCTAAATCTTTATCACCACGACCACTTAAATTAATCACTATAACACTTTCCTCGGTTAGCTCCTCTGCGTACTTAAGCGCATAAGCTAACGCATGGCTTGATTCAAGTGCCGGAATAATCCCTTCATTTTTAGCAAGCGACTGGAACGCATCAAGCGCTTCTGTATCGGTAATACCCACGTATTGAGCGCGACCAGTTTCGTGTAAAAATGCATGTTGAGGACCAACAGCTGGGTAATCAAGGCCCGCTGATACAGAGTAAGACTCTTCAATTTGGCCATCGTCATTTTGCATAATGTACGTATAAGTACCGTGTAATATGCCTTTAGTGCCTTTACAAATTGTTGCACCGTGCTCATTTGTATCAAGCCCTTTACCAGCAGGCTCAACACCAATTAATTTAACGCCTGGCTCGTTAATAAAGTCAGTAAACATACCAATTGCATTTGAACCACCACCAACACAGGCAATAACAGCGTCAGGTAAACGACCTTCTGCTTTAAGTACTTGTTGCTTAGCTTCTTCACCAATAATTTTTTGATACTCGCGTACAATTGTTGGGAATGGGTGAGGACCTGCGGCTGTACCTAGTAGGTAGTGCGCGTCTTGGTAATTTGCTGACCAGTCACGCAGCGCTTCATTTACTGCATCTTTTAATGTGCCAGAACCCGCTGTTACCGGAATAACCTCTGCACCCATTAACTTCATTCTAAATACGTTAGGTTGCTGACGTTCAACGTCTTTTGCGCCCATATAAATACGACATTTTAAACCCAGTAGTGCACATGCAAGCGCGGTTGCAACACCGTGTTGACCGGCACCGGTTTCAGCAATAACTTGTTTTTTACCCATACGCTTAGTAAGTAACGCTTGGCCAAGTACTTGGTTCGTTTTGTGTGCGCCGCCGTGTAATAAGTCTTCACGCTTTAGATACAGTTTTACTTTTGGGTTTTTAACTAAATTGCGCGTTAAAGTAAGTGGGGTAGGACGACCCGCATACTCGTTTAATAATTTACTTAGCTCTGCCTGAAACTCAGGATCTTTTTGTGCTTTGTTAAATTCATTTTCTAACTGCTTAAGCGCAGGGACAAGTAACTCGGGTACAAACATACCGCCAAACTCGCCAAAATAAGCTGGATTTTGCATTTTAACCTCAATAATTTCTGATGCTTGTGAAAGCATTATGTAATTTGTTAGGGCACTTTTTACCCGCAGATTCTTCAACGCCTGAGTTTAAATCAAGGCCTAAGGCACCTTTAAAAAGCGCATCTTTAATATTGTCTGGATTTAAGCCTCCAGCGAGCATAAATGGTGTAGTTGCGCCGCTAAGCACCGACCAATCAAATGCTTTACCAGTACCGCCAGCTTGTGTATCACTGTGCGTATCGTAAAGGTGTCGATCAACCCCATTTACAGGCGTTGGCAATGCATCTTTTATTGCTTGGGCTTTCCAAATTTCGCAATTAGTTGGAAGTTGTGTACGCAGCGCAGCAATGTAATCGTCACTTTCTTGGCCATGTAATTGAACTGCCGCTAATTTTAGCACACTTGCGTATTGAGCAACTTGCTCAATGGGAGCATCTACAAATACACCAACAAAGTTAAGTGGTGCGCTTTGGCTCAGCTCTCTTGCACAATCTAAATCGACATAGCGAGGCGATTTAGGATGAAAAATTAAACCACCATAAACAGCACCGTTTTGATATGCCGCTTGTGCATCTTGGCTACGTGTTAAACCACATACTTTATTGTCGCCTAAAATAACACGGCGACATGCTTGTTCTAAATCACGCTCGCCCATAAGTGAGCTGCCAATTAAAAAGCCATCGCATAATGGAGCTAAACGTTTTACGTCTTGATGGGTGTAAATACCCGATTCCGAAATAACCACTTTATCAGCCGGAATAAGCTTTCGTAGTTTTTCAGTAGTGGCTAAATCGGTGCTTAAATCGCGTAAATCGCGGTTATTAATACCAATAACTTGTGCATCAAGTGCAAGTGCGCGGTGTACTTCTTCTTCATTACTTACTTCGGTTAACACCGACATATTAAGTGAATCGGCAACAGCATGCAGTGCTTTATAGCTTTCGTCATCGAGTACCGAAAGCATCAGTAATATAGCGTCACCACCATAAATACGTGCCATATACACTTGGTACTCGTCTATAAAAAAGTCTTTACAGATAAGCGGTTGTTCTACTTGGCTGCGCACGAATTCGAGGTAGTCAAAGCTACCTTGAAAATATTTAGCATCAGTTAACACACTCATGCAGGTAGCATATTTTTTATAAACTGAGGTAATTTCAGTTAAATCAAATGGGTTTCTAATTAACCCTTTTGAAGGCGATGCTTTTTTACACTCTAAAATAAACTGAGTGCCAGGTGCTGCAAGTGCTTTATAAAAGCTACGGCTTGTAGGCACTGCAAGATGTTTAAAGCTTTCAAGCGGACGTGCAGCTTTTCTTTCAATTAGTTCTAATTTTTTATCAGCAACAATTTTGTCTAATACATTAGCCATTACTTACCTCAATAATTGCACTTAGTGTGTTCATGGCTTGCCCTGAACTTAATAATGTTTGTACTTGTTTTGCCCCTTCTTTTAACGTTTCTGCTTTACCTGTTAGGTATAAAAGGGCAGCTACGTTAACCACAATAGCAGCATTATGTGCATCTGTGCCTTTGCCTTGCAAGATGGCGAGGCTAGCATTTGCGTTGTATTGTGGGCCTTCACCAGCGAGTTGTTCAAGTGAATAGTTTGCAAGGTCAAAGTCGCTTGGGTTTAGTGTGTACTGCGTAATCTCGCCATTATTTAGCTCAACTACCGTTGTTGGGCCGTGTAGGGCTATTTCGTCAGTGCCCGAGCCGTGAACAATCATAGCGCGCTTTGTGCCAAGGGTTTTAAGTGTTTGTGCCATTGGCATACACAACGCTTCGTTATAGACGCCGAGTAATTGCACTTCAGGTGCAGCAGGGTTAGCAAGCGGACCTAAAATATTGAAAATAGTGCGTGTTTTAAGCGATGTTCGTACGCCCATCGCATGGCGTACGCCACTGTGATAGTGCGGTGCAAACAAAAAGGTAAAATTGGTTTGCTCAAGACATTTTGCTGCTTGCTCTGGGCTCATATCTATATTAATGCCCAGGGCTTTGAGTAAATCGGCTGAGCCTGAATTACTCGATACACTGCGATTACCATGTTTTACCATGTTAATACCGGCAGCAGCGGCAACAATTGCAGCCGTTGTACTTATATTAATTGTGTTTGAGCCATCGCCACCAGTGCCACAGCTATCGGCAAGTTGCGTACTGCTGGTAGTAAAAGCAACGGCGTTTTCGCGCATTGAGGCTGCAGCGCCTGCAATCTCGTCGCTTACTTCGCCTTTAATTTTAAGGCTTATAAGTAGGGCGGTTAGCTCAATTTCACTCATATTACCTTGCATTATTTCATCAAACAGCGCTTTGGCGTCTGCGTAGCTTAATGATTGCCCAGTAATTAGTTGCTCAATCGCGTGTTGAACATTTATGGGTTGTTCTGGTTGTGTACTCATAATGTCCTCTTTTATTTAGCGCGTGTTAAGTAAGCGACACTTTGCTGAAGTAGCATTGCGCCGTTTGGCGTTAGTATTGATTCTGGATGAAACTGGTAACCCAATGCGTTGTCATCATGATGATAAATAGCCATAGGGATATCTTCGTATTGGGCAATAACCTCAATATTATCAGGCACCTTTGTTGCCATTAATGAATGGTAACGTGCTACAGGCATTGTATTGCCCATACCATCAAATACAGGATGCTCGCCTAAATTAATAATTGAAGACTTACCATGTACGGTTTCACCCGCGTGACCGATTACTCCGCCATAGCTTTGGGTTAACGCTTGTTGACCCAAACAAATACCCAGCATAGGGAAGTGGCCTTTAGAGAGTTCAATAAGCTCCATTAAACAGCCTGCATCGCTTGGTGTTCCAGGACCAGGCGAAAGTACTAATAGTACTTGGCCTTGCTCTTGGCGCATTTTGTTAAAAATAACCTCAGCGCTAATGTTGTTTCTGTAAACAACCAGTTCGCAGCCAAGCATCGTTAGCTCATCAACAAGGTTATATGTAAATGAGTCAAAGTTATCTAAAAAATAGATTTTAATAGGATTCGCTTTACTCATTTTATACCGCCTTATACGTAGATTTTATGGCGGTGATAACCGCTTGTGCTTTAGCGCGAGTTTCGTTTGCTTCTGAAATAGGATCTGAGTCAAACACCACACCGGCACCTGCTTGCACATACGCTTTGTTATTTTTAACAAAAGCTGAGCGAATAACA
The DNA here is from genome assembly GCF_000238895.1 of Pseudoalteromonas sp. BSi20429. Taxonomy (NCBI): domain Bacteria; kingdom Pseudomonadati; phylum Pseudomonadota; class Gammaproteobacteria; order Alteromonadales; family Pseudoalteromonadaceae; genus Pseudoalteromonas; species Pseudoalteromonas sp. BSi20429. The sequence goes on from NZ_BADV01000036.1 coordinate 41,368, forward strand.
ATACAGCTATCCATTGCGCCATCACCGGTTAAGTAACCTACTGCGCCGCCATAGCTGCCACGGCGCTTACCTTCAGTTTGACGAACAAGCTCAGCAGCACGAACCTTTGGTGCACCAACAAGCGTGCCCATGTTCATACACGCTTGGTAAGCATGCAGTGCATCAAGCTCGGGTTTTAGTGTGCCAACAACGCGTGACACTAAATGCATTACTTGTGAATAGCGGTCTACTTTTAATAGCTCTTTGGCAAAACGAGTACCTGCAACACTAATGCGGGCTACGTCGTTACGGGCTAAATCGACAAGCATTAAATGCTCGGCGCGTTCTTTTTGATCGTTTCTAAGTTCAAGCTCAATGCGGCTGTCTAGGTCTGGATTTATTTGCCCATTAGCAAATTTGCCACGTGGGCGAGTGCCAGCAATTGGGTATACTTCAACTTGCTGAGATTGCACTGTGTATTTAAGTGCTGACTCAGGCGATGCGCCAAATAAAGCAAAGTCTTCATCGCGCATATAAAACATATACGGACTTGGATTTTGCTTTTTAAGCTGGCTATAAGCATGCAAAGCGTCAGGACAAGGTAGTGAAAATGTACGCGATGGCACTACCTGAAAAATATCACCGTCTACAATATTCTTTTTAAGCTTAACTACTTGCTCGCAGTAAGTGTCATCGTCTATATCAACGCTTACCTCACATTCGCCACTTTGCATATCCGCACTAAATTCTGAGGCGTTATCGCACAGTGTATTTAATCGCTCTAGCTCTTTGCCTACTTCAAAGCAATTTGCATGTACGTCAGGGCCGTTAAATACATTACCAATGAGTTCGGTTGTTTGTTTTTGATGATCAATAACAACTAAGGTTTCGGCTAAATAAAATACGTAATCTGGGCAGGTGTTTTCGCCATCAGGTACATCACTTAACTGCTCAAAGTTTGCTACCATATCGTAGGCAAATACACCGCCTAAAAATAACGAAAATGGATTGTTAGTTGTGCTTTTAATACTGTTAATACAAGTACGAAGGGCGCTAAATGCGTTATCTGCAATTAGTTTACTCGCTTCGTCAGTATCGCCGCTAGTGTCTAAATAACACAGGGTAAGTGTTGCGCCGTCTAAAGTAGCGTCACAGCTTTTAACATTTGCCTGCAAGTAGCTTAGAAGCTGTTGCCCATTATTGGATTGAGCAGTAATAGTAACTGTTTTACCTTGGCATACAATGCGCAGTGCACAGTCGACTAAAATTAAACTTTTTACACTGTCTTTAGAATCAATCTCAGCCGATTCAAGCAGTAGTGAGTTAGGCTTATCAAGTGCCGCGTATAATGCAAGAGGACTACTAATATAGTCGCGTACTTGCGTAATGCTTGTTACTTCGCCTGGTGTGGTAGTTATATGACTAAAAATCAAACCTCATTCCCTCAAAAAATTAAACCCCGCAATGCTTTAGCAATGCGGGGTTTGAATAACGATATCTAAATTACAAACAGATCATTACCGTCCCGCTATATCAGGCGCCACCACCAACGATGTGTAAGAGTAAGACCGTTATTCATGTTTTTCTGCCTCAAAATTTATTAAATATTTTTAACGTGTACGTTTCGTAAAATTTAGTTATAAAAAAACCCGCATAGTTGCGGGTTTTGAATTTTTGTTAGACACGACAATTCATCACCCGATAATTACGAGTGCCACCACCAAATAGTGTTTAAGTTTGAATTGATCATTATTGTTAATTCTTAATGTGTCTGAAAGTGGCTACAGTAAAACGTATCTTATGCTTTTGTGTCAAGTGTTTATTTAAAACAATTTAGTCAAAAAAGTTGTTATACTTACATAAACACCAGTAACCCTTAATTTTAAGCAGTTTTCTTTTGATAAAATATGATTTACATAGCCATACCACACATTCAGACGGGCGTTTAACGGTTGAAGAATTATTGCATCGCGCTGTTGATAAAAATATTGATGTGTTTGCTATTACCGATCATGACACTGTGGCGGCTATTAAGCCTGCGCAGCAATTTATTAAAACCGAAAACTTACCGCTTTCATTAATAACGGGTACCGAAGTGTCTACTAAATGGGAAAGCTTCGAAATTCATATTGTAGGTTTAAATATTGATATTAATAATATTGACCTTACCTCTTTATTATCAGCTCAGCAGCAAAAGCGAGAAGAGCGTGCACTAGAGATTGGTGTTCGCCTTGCAAAAAATGGCTTTAATGGCATTTACGAGCAAGCTAAAGAGCTGGCAAAAGACGCGCAAATAACGCGTGCACATTTTGCACGCGCCCTTATTGAGCGCGGTGTTGCTAAAAATTTCCCGGGTGTTTTTAAAAAGTACTTAGGGCGTGGCAAAACAGGCTACGTACCAAGTTGCTGGTGCACCATGCAAACCGCTATTGAGGCCATACATGCCGCTGGTGGTGTTGCTGTACTAGCGCATCCAAGTAGCTATCAAATGTCAAACAAGTGGCTACGCAAATTATTAGTAGAATTTAAAAGTGTAGGAGGGGACGCAATGGAAGTTGCACAACCTCAACAGGCGCCAAGCGAACGTCAATTTTTAGGTGAACTCAGCCGTGAGTACGAACTACTTTGCTCGCAAGGGTCTGATTTTCATTTTCCGACAAGCTATTTAGAGCTTGGCAAAAATTTATACCTACCAAAAGACTGCCAAGGTGTTTGGCAAGCTTGGGAAGGAGAAGAAGGGGCATTAACATGAGTCAATTATTTCATATTCATCCTGATAACCCGCAACCGAGACTAATTAGTCAAGCCGTTGATATTATTAAACAAGGCGGCGTTATTGTTTACCCAACAGATTCGGGTTACGCCATCGGTTGTAACATTGGTAATAAGCAAGCCAAAGAGCGCATAGAGCGTATTCGTGGTATTGAAAAAAACGATAATTTTACGCTAGTTTGTCGTGATTTATCGGAGCTATCTACTTACGCACGTGTAGATAATCAGCTATTTAGGTTAATAAAAAATAATACGCCAGGGCCATATACCTTTATTTTTAAAGGCACAAAAGAAGTCCCTAAACGTTTATTAAACGACAAGAAAAAAACCATTGGCATGCGTGTAATTGAACACCCAATAGCCTGTGCGTTACTTGCCGAACTTGGTGAGCCGTTAATGTCGTGTTCTTTAATTTTACCAGGTGAGCAGTTTACAGAATCAGATCCTGATGAAATATTAGAGCGATTAGATAAACACGTTGATTTAATTATTCACGGTGGCCACTTAGCCGAGCAAGCAACCACGGTAATCGATTTGTCGGAAGATGAAGTCAAGATTTTGCGTGTTGGCTGTGGTGATACAAGCCCGTTTGAGTAATAGCGAGTGAGCGAAAGCACTGCGAATACAAAAAATAGTGAAAAGCCAATGCAGCAAAAGCTGCCACTGGCTTTTTTGCATGGTAAAGCGGTTGTAGACAAACCAGAAGATTTATACATTCCACCTGACGCGCTCGAAATAATATTAGAAACCTTTGAAGGCCCGCTCGATTTACTGCTCTATTTAATTAAAAAGCATAAGCTTGATGTACTCGAGCTTTCTATTTTTAGTATTACAGAGCAGTACGTAAGTTATGTAGAAATGATGACCGAGTTTCAACTCGAACTTGCTGGCGAATATTTAGTAATGGCTGCGTTACTTGCGCAAATTAAGTCGCGCTTATTATTACCTGTACACGAAGAGCTTGAAGAGGAAGAAGATCCTCGCGCAGAGCTTATTAAACGCCTGCAAGAGTATGAGCTGTTTAAACAAGCCGCCGAAAACCTCGACGATATTCCCCGGGTTGGTCGTGATATTTTTATAGCGCATGCCGCTATGCCAATAAGTGAAGATACAAGTCAAAATCTCCCCGATATTGAACTTAAAGACTTAATGCTGGCGTTGAGTGATGTAATGGCGCGAGCAAAAACGTTTGAGCATCATCAAATTACTGCCGAAGTACTCTCAACCCGAGAGAGAATGAGCCAAATATTACAGCAACTATCGCAAGCAAACTCGGCATTGGTATTTAATGCGCTTTTTACCCCAAATGAAGGGCGAAGTGGTGTAGTTGTTAGTTTTATAGCTATGCTTGAGCTCATTAAAGAAGGGCTTGTTACCTGTTTGCAAGTGAGCCCTGAGAGCTTAATTTATGTCAGCTTAAGCGAACAATCCACCCTATAAAACTATCTGTTTAATCCTCAACTTCTAAAACTAACTTTAATTATCAAAGTTCTGTGCGTATACGCACGTAAAGTGTTTGTAAATGTTATTTTCATTTATGGCTGTGCACTATATTGTAACGTCATAGCATTATAGGACGTTACACATGTTTAAAAATACACCTTCATCTTACGGACTTGTCGCCATTATTTTACATTGGCTCATGGCGCTGACTATTTTTGGCCTGTTTGGTTTAGGTTTATATATGGTTGAGCTTACTTATTACGATAGCTGGTATAAAGGTTCACTCGATTTACATAAGAGTATTGGTATTACGCTTGTGGCCGTATTTTTATTTAGAGTTTTATGGCGTGCTTTATCTACACAACCTAAACCATTAGGTGAGAGTAAAGGCATGAACCAATTAGCGCATACGGCGCATATTGCTATGTATATTATTTTGGCTGTTATTGTTGTTGCAGGGTATTTAATATCAACCGCAGACGGGCGTCCAATAGAAGTATTTACTTTATTTAATGTATCAGCGCTTGATTTTGCCTTTGATGACCAAGCCGATATTGCAGGAAAAGTACATTATTACGGCGCGTGCACATTAATCGGGTTTGCAGTATTACATGCACTAGGGGCGTTAAAACATCACTTTATCGATAGAGATAAAACCTTAATTAGAATGATCAAACCATTAAAGGATGATTAAAATGAAAAAATTATTAGTAAGCACAGCCGTTTCGGCTGCAATGATGTTATCGGCAACAGCCGCCAATGCAGCTGATTATGTAATTGATACAAAAGGCGGGCATGCATCTGTTAACTTTAAAATTAAACACTTAGGCTACAGCTGGTTATATGGTCGTTTTAATACTTTTGACGGCACATTTAGTTACGATGCTAAAAACCCTGATGCGTCAAAAATTATGGTAAACATTGATACCACAAGTCTTGACTCTAACCATGCAGAGCGCGATAAGCATTTACATGGTAAAGATTTTTTAAATGTAGATAAATACCCAAAAGCGACATTTAAAAGCACGAGTATTAAATTTGATGAAGACGGCGAAGAGGCTGATGTAACCGGTGAGTTTACGCTGCACGGCGTAACTAACACTATTACCTTTGAAATAGATAAAGTGGGCGAAGGTAAAGATCCGTGGGGCGGCTACCGCGTAGGTTTTGAGGGCGAAACCAGCCTTAAACTTACCGATTACGGTATTGATTATAACTTAGGACCTGCATCTACTCATGTTGATATTATTTTATCAATAGAAGGCGTTCGTCAGTAATACCATTATTAAATATAAAAACGCCACTTACTGTGGCGTTTTTTTTGCATAACAGAAACTCAAATTAAGCGACTTCGAATTTGCTTATTTTGCGCTATTAATACGTGACTGTAATAGCGGCCTTAAATGCTCGGGCAACCAGCGCATGAGTAAATCATTATAAGCCTGTATTTTTTTAATAACTTTAAGCTGCTCATTAAGAATAGCAATGTCTTTTGCGCCTTGCTCGTTTTTAGTACAACCAATAAAGCCATAACTGAGCGCTGGGGATTCGGTTAATGGACGCTGCGTTAAGTTCTCTTCAAAGTGCATTGATTTAGCTAAATAGTAATGCTCGCTTGGGTAACCCAGCAAAATATCAATTCGTTTTAGGTTAAGCATATATGTGAGGCTCGCTAGGCTATCGCGAGTGGGTCTAATTACTAAATCTATATTAGGCGTACTGTTTATCAATGTATCTATCTCTTGGCCATAAGAGCGGCTCATAGAGATCCCAAGAGTTAGTTTTTTATCTTGTATTAAATCTAATAGTGATACTTCTTTTGATTCCGCTATATTTAGCGCTTTGGCGAGTCTTTTGTGCATTGCTATTGAAGGCGAGAGGCCCGTTGTTGAGCTCTCCTCTGTAAAATAAATATGCTCTTTTCTGTAATCATTTTTATAAAGCGATAACGCACAAACATTATTTGAAGTATTAGATAGCTCTTGGATTACTTTACCTGAAGGGATAAGCATGCGGTTAAAGGTAATATTAGGAAGTTGTTTTTCAAGTAATGAAATTATGCTTTCGTCACGGCCTTGGTGTTGATATTGACCATTTAAAATATAATAGGGTGCAAAGTCGTGCGCTAGCCAGTTTATGGTTCTAGCATTGCCTATTGAGGTCAGACAGAAAAAAAGTAAGAAAGTTAAAAATATACGGAGCATTACAACAGCTGCCAGTAATTATTATTGTAAAACTATTGTAACCAATAAAGAGCTAAAAAGTAAAATGCCAGCAACGAGGCTGGCATAATATCTTATCAATAATTGCAATAATAAAAGGGCAATTAAAGTTATGTGTTGCTTAGTTAGCTTTTAGCCACTTAACAAACTGGCGTGCATCACTCGCTTTTTGAAACAATGCATTTTTTAAACCTTGTGTATCACTAAAGATTACACGATGTTTGTTTACTGAAATTGATTGCACTGGATGTGCGATTTGGATCATAGACCCATTATATTTATAAGACATAATAAAACTCACTTTATTCTTGTTATTTATTCTGCGCTATATTTTTATAGCAAATTGCAGTTAATAAATTAACGATGTTGTGTTTAGCTTCATTACAGTGTTGACGATCTTTATGACACTTTTGCGATGATAGTAAAAAATCATCTCGGTATTATTCAAGGGGTTCTCGCCGTACAATAACTTAGCTTTCAAATATACGTTTTGCGGGGCTTACTGGATCAGGGTAAATGGTTAACCGCGGCGGTTTCTTTAAACCAGAGAGGGAAGGTAACTTATATATAAATTGTGTGCAAGCTATTTTTGTAAAAATATTTATAATAAATCTTATCAACTGCTTACAAAGCCCATTTTTAGTTACCAAAGGATAAGTATGAATTACCTAATAGTGAGTGATATTTATGGTTTAACCCCTGCTTTAAGGAGGTTATCACAGGCAATTAGTTCAAATTTGGTGATTGTTGACCCTTACAATAACAAGTTTCAAGCTATTGAAAGTGAACAAGATAGTTACAACAATTTTATACAGCAGTGTGGCCATGATAAATACACCGACAAACTTCAAAAATGCTTTGAGAGTTTAAAATTGCCAACGACGTGTATTGCTTTTAGTGCAGGGGCAAGTGCAGCATGGCGGGCACAGTTATTAACAGGCAATACACACCTTAAAAAGTTAATTGGCTTTTATCCGTCGCAAATTAGACATAATTTAAATTTAAGCGCAAAAGTACCCTGTGAGTTCATATTTCCAGCAAGTGAGAGTCACTTTAATGTTGATGAAGTTATTAAAGCTTTAAGCACCAAAGCGAATGTTAAGTGCTATAAAACCAATTTTTTGCATGGTTTTATGAATGAGTGCTCAACCAATTTTAACGCGCAAGGGCTTGTTGAATATAGTAACTATATAAAACAGAGCAGCCGTTAAAGCGTGTTTAGCTGCTCTTTACTAATATCAGGAAAATCGGTGCGGGTATTATATTTTGCATACAGCGTTGTAAAAACGCTACTACCGGATAGCTTATCTAACTCTTTTATAAAGGTTTTAGCACTAGAGCGAGCGGGTCTACAGCATACTTGATACTGTTTTATTATACCCGCGACAGATAAACCTTGTTTTTGTAGCTTCAAATCGGCCTGTGCAAAAAAAGCCGCACCCGTCCAATAAACACGTTGCTGGGCTCGTTGTTTCCACATATCGGCAGAGAGCTTATTAAGTGGCTGTGTTTTAGTTTTAGTTTGCAGGCGGGCACGATCAAATCCTGCATTTAAACGTTGTACAAATTGCGGCTGGGTAATTATACCGCTGTCACGCATTATTACGTTTTGCATATAACTGGCAAAACCCTCGCTAAGCCAAAAACCGGAGTAGGGAAGTAGCGGCAAATATAAATGTGAAAGTTCATGGTATAGCGTCCAATCTTTAGTGAATGCATTTAAACTGGCATAGCGATCTATATGAAGTTCAAGCCCATCGGGGTTATTGCGCTTAACTGTAGCCCAAGGTACAGGCTCAAAAGCAAAGTATTGCGGTTTTAAATAAATAGGCAATGTGGTTTGTTTTAAAGGTCCCAGTGTATTTTGTGTTTTTTCAACACTTTGATTAACCCATATAGACACCGTATTTTGAGCATTACTTGAGAGCGAGCTAAGGTTATGTATGACTACTTCAACGGCTAATGCGTTAAAAGAGCTGATTAATAGTAGCAGTACAAAAAAGAATTTCATTAAAATGCTCCACTGTAATTTAATAATTGGTACGAAAATTCTAATATACAAGACCAACTAAATGGATAAATAATCACGCCTAATTCTTTATTTTTTAAAATGATAGTAACTATAAAAGCACAAATACAGACACTCCTAGCTAAGCATGGTTTAATCAATTAATCGTTATTTTAAGTTAGGTTTAGCCATGACGTATCAGCATATTCAAGTTCCTGAGCACGGCCAAAATATCACTATTGATGCACAAGGACACTGGCAAATACCGTTAGAACCTATCATTGCTTTTATTGATGGCGATGGCGTGGGTCTAGATGTTATGCCGGTAATGCGCCATGTTGTTGATAGTGCAATTGAGCATTGCTATAAAAGCGCACGGAAAATTCATTGGATGCAGGTTTATAATGGCGAGCAGGCCGCAAAGCTGTATGACGGTGATTGGTTCCCGCAAGAAACAATTAACGCGGTACGTGCCTGTAAAATTGCCATAAAAGGGCCGTTAACCACACCACTAGGTGGTGGTTTTCGATCTCTTAATGTCGCACTCAGGCAAGAAATGGATTTGTTTGTAAATATGCGCACTATAAAAGGTTTTAGTGCACTCCCTTCTCCTTTAAAAAACCCTTTTTTAACAAAAATAACAGTTCTTCGTGATAGTAGCGAAGACGTGTACTCAGGTATTGAGTGGCAAGCAGGCAGTGTAGAGAGCGAAAAAATGCTCGATTTTTTATGTGAGGAAATGGGCGTAACCCGCCTAAGGTTTTCACAAGAGTGCGGAATTGGTATTAAAAATATATCTAAAGAAGGCTCTGAGCGACTAATGCGCTTTGCAATTAACTATGCACTTAAAAACGATAGTGAATCATTAACGCTAGTGCACAAAGGTAATGTACTTAAATTTACCGATGGTGCATTTAAGCGTTGGGGGTTTGCACTTGCACAAAACGAGTTTAATGCCACTGCACATGAAAATGGGCGTTGGTTGCAAATAGAGCGAGCACACCAAGCGCCCTTAATTATTAAAGAAGTCATAGCCGACAACATGCTGCAACAATGTTTAATGCATCCAGAGCAATTTGATGTAGTGGTGACGACTAACCAAAATGGTGACTTTTTAGCAGATATGCTCAGTGCACAAGTTGGTGGTGTTGGCATAATGCCTGCTGCAAATTTAAATAACGATGTCGCATTTTTTGAGCCCACGCATGGCACGTTTGAGCGTATAGCAGGGCAAAATAAAGCGAACCCCAGCAGTAGTATTTTAAGTGCGGTATTAATGCTTAAATTTATGGGATGGGACGAGGCCGCATTACTCATAGAGAATGCGTTAGAGCAAACATTTAAAAATGGTGAAGTAACCTTTGATTTAGCGCAAGAGCACACAAATAACTCAAGTATTCATAACTCGACAACCTTAACTTGTACTGGCTTTGCAAAGAAGGTTATCGAGCACTTTTAAATACATCCATTATTAAGCTGCTGAGGCAGTTTTTACTCTGTGCATACAAGGGCGGTTGGTTAACTGCGCTGCACGATGGTAAATCTCATGTGCTTGGGGTTCATCGCACTGCGTACCACTAAGCGTATCCATTAACGCAACAACAATAATTGCAGGAACCTGGCAGCAATATTCGTCTAAAACTGCTTCCGTAGTTTGTGCATCAACATGGCAAAGTGGATGATTTTTAAGTTGGTATGCGTTTAATAATGTATCAACTTCTAATACATCATCTGGTTGATGCTTTGTTTTACGGCATTTGCAACCAAACTCATCAACTAAAGTAGCTAACGCTTGGTAAGTTTCAGTGGTGTTAGCTTTAGTGCATAACTGCTCTTCGATGAACTGATGTAAGTTAGCATCGATGAATAATCCGTCTTGGCGTGTGAAAGAAGTTGTTGTCATAATAATTACTCTTAGTTTGTTGGCTTAACTTCACTCTAGCGCTAAGTGTATTATTAATAAAATTGTTGTTTTCAATAACTGATATTGATTTTATCAATAGTAAGATTTAATGGTTAATAGAACGCAGAAAACAATCTTAAATAATACTAATTAATTTGGTGCAATGCGGTGAAAGTGTGCACAAAACTGGAACAAGGGGAGGAGTTGAGGAATAAAGAAGGAATCTTAGTTAATTGTTTTTATTGAATTTTAATTATTTTATGAAGTTGGTACTAAGCTTGCTAATAATACGCTGTAGGTAGATTCCTATATCGACGATTTCCAAAAGCGCCACGGTATTTTCCCAAAGTTGAATACCGTGGCGCTTTTTTATTTTTCGCGTGTATTTTATTTAGCCGTCACAATAGCAATAGCAATAGCAATAGCAATAACAATGGTAATGTTAAATTTTAACAAAGTAGGGAATGGCCACTAAAATAGCGCCTACAATCAGTAGCATGCTAACACTGGTCATAAAGTACGGAAAAACCAATAATGACAAACCAATACAAAGTGGCACTACGGCTTTTTTTCTTCGCCCGTAAGTAAGGTAGCCAATACCTATGCCGCCAAACAAAACACTCCACGCAATTATTGATGCACTATCCATTTTTTCTCCGTTTGAAGTTATTGTATAAAACCGAGCTTGTTTGAAACTTGTAACACAACATATCTGTATTTAATTTATCGATCTGCAATCGTTTTAGCAAACACTAATAATTCACGCCTTAACCATTGGTGTGCAGGCGCGTGGTGTAGTAGCGGGCTCCATATCATTTTTACCTCAATAGGCACTATTTGAAATGGTACAGGGCTGATTACTAAATCAGTATGAGAGGTTAACAATTTAGCCTGCCTGCGCGGTAGGGTGGCAATAAGTTGCTCTGATTGGCAAAGCAGGCTTGCGACCATGTAGTGGCGAGTAAAAACACGTATTTTACGGGTTTGTTCTAGTTGCCAAAGCGCTTCATCTACCCAGCCTAATTTTTGCTTTCCCGATTTATTAGTAACAGCGGCCTCCGGCCCCCAACCTGCACGGTTTACCCAAATATGTTCTTTTTGTAAGTAGTCGTCTAACCCTGATTGTTGTAAAAATGTATTTTTAGGATGGGTTAAACAACAGTAATTATCTCGCCATACACTGGCTTGATGAAACGAGCGTGGTAGGCCATTAAAGCGGTTTATGGCTAAATCTATAGTGCCTTTTTCCATGTCTTGCAGGTTTACGTCGCTTGGGCTTAATACATCAAAATTAATACCGGGATTTTTACTAAGCTGCGCAGTTATAAAAGGGGCTATTAAGGTCGACTCTATATAGTCGTTTGCCATTATTCTAAACGTAACTTCAGCGGTTGTAGGGTTAAACTGCTCACTAGGCTGCGTAATAGCTTCAGCCATTTTTAATAGGGCCTCAACTTCAGGCTTTAATGCAAGTGCCTTTGCCGTTGGCGTCATAGAGCCTGCGGCACGCACAAGTAGCGGGTCGTCAAATAAATCGCGCAAACGTTTTAGCGCATTACTCATAGCCGGTTGCGTAAGAGCAAGTTTATTTGCAGCTTTTGACACACTTTTTTCATCGATGAGTACATTTAAGTAAACTAACAAGTTGAGGTCGACGTTTCTTATATTCATATGGGCGTGTTGGCCTTTCAGGGTTGAAATTTGTTCAATCTAGGGGCGATTTAATCGCGGCGCGAGGTTTGCCACCTAGTGGGCTAAGTAAAAATCGAGCAACAAAGAGTTAATCGCCCCTAGAAAGAATCCTATGGGCAGTGTGTATTTGGCCTTTATGCAGCGTTAAAGTACATTTATGGGGAGTCACCACACTACATGTACTTTGCCTTGCTTAAAAACCAAATACACGGCTGCAAAATTAACCTCGAAAGGTCAATACGCCCAATAAATTCTATTTATATGGTTTATTAATTATCTAAATTAAAGCCTGCTTGCTAAGGTGTAAACCATTAATAAAAAATAACCGCCATAACTGGCATCAATATAAGTGCTGTATTTATGCAAAATAAGCTAACAAATCAATCTATTAATGCGCTACAACACGTTGTAGCCAGTAAGCTTGCACGATCTGTTTTTGCTGGATTTGAGGCGATGTTTTCGCAATTTTTAAATATTACACTGGGTGCACAAAGCCGGTTTGAGCAACGACAGTATCACAGTGTACAAAGTGCTATGCGTGAACGTTTACAAGTGTATGAGCGCGAAGTAAAAAACGTGAGTGAAGCCGTGAGAGTTATTGCTTACGCTGAACTTACTTGCCCGCAAACGTGGCAGTTAGCTAAAAATATTTATGGCGATATGGTACAAAATCACGAAAATAAACCTATTGCGCATACCTTTTTTAACTCAACGTTTGGCGCAATTTGGGACGATAAAAAAATTCGTACTGTGCATTTGTTTGTATTAAAAGCAAAGTATCGTAGTGAGCCACGCTCTTATGAAAGCTTAGTGAGCAGGGTATCGCTACATAATGGGTTTAATAACGCCGTTAAAACGCTTATCACTAATCAAGTATTTAGAGTGCCGTTTAGTCATTTAGAACGCGATGTAGCCACATTACAAAGTACGTTAATGCAAGGCTCTAAGCAGCAATGCAAACAGGTGTACGAACTTATAAATTTAAACGATGGGTATATTGAATACGCCAACTCATTATTTTTTAGAAACAAAGCCTGTTATTTAATTGGGCGCTGCATTGCTAAAAATGGCGACAATATGCCTTTTGCTATCGCTATTTTAAATACCGATGAGGGACTAAAGCTTGATGCTGTAATGATGGGCGCCGATCAATTAAGTTTATTATTTGGTTTTGCACGCACCTATTTTATGGTTGATACCGATAAGCCCGCTCGTTATGTAGATTACTTAAGTGTGTTAATGCCACATAAACAACGCTTTGAGTTATTTAACGCCATTGGTTTTATAAAGCACGCCAAAACTGAGTTTTATCGACACAAGGTTGATACGACTAAAAATAGTCCAGCCAACTTTAAGTATGTTACAGCACCAGGGACGCCCGGTATGGTAATGTTGGTATTTACTATTGAAGGGCTAGATTACGTTTATAAAGTAATTAAAGACAAATTTAGTGCCCCAAAAACAGCTACCAAAGCACAAGTGAAAGAAAAGTATAACTTTGTAAAACAAGCCGATAGGGTTGGTCGTTTGGTAGACACACACGAATTTAGATATTTAGCGTTTGATTTAAGCCGTTTTAGCGACGAGCTGCTTGAGCAGATGAAAAGCCAAATTGGTAGCAGCATGGTTATATCTGGCAAGGCACTTATTTTAAAGCATGTTTATGTTGAGCGTAAAATGACCCCGCTTAATTTATATATTACCCGATGCGATAACAAAACCTTAGAGAGAGTTATGCATGATTACGGTAAAGCAATTAAAGAATTAGCCGGTGCTAATATATTTCCGGGCGACATGCTAATGAAAAACTTTGGCGTAACGCGATGGGGGCGAGTGGTGTTTTACGACTTTGACGAAATTTGCCCACTAACCGATTGCAACTTTAGAGAGGTGCCACAAGCCCAAAATGCACTTGAAGAGCTAAGTAGTAACTCGTATTTTGATATAGCTGAAAACGATATATTTCCGAGCCAATTTAAGGTGTTTTTTAGCGCCAACGAGATTGCGTTTAATTATTTTAATAATGAGCACAGTAACTTGTTTTTAGCGACGTTTTGGCAAGGTTGTCAGCAACAAGTACACAATGGTTATCTACCCGATGTTTATCCTTACAAACAAAGTTGGCGCTTTTGAGGTTGTTTGAATCTGTGTTCATCCCCATCTATATGTTATTACAGTTTTTAAACTTGGAGCAACAATGAAATATATTTCTCATGAAGATGGTAATCTTGCATTTAGTGAAACCGAAAAACCGGTTTTAAAGAGCCATGAAGTACTTGTTAAAGTTGCAGCAATAGGTGTAAACCGTGCAGACAGTATGCAGCGCCAAGGTAAATACCCGGCCCCTGCGGGAGATAGCCCTATTTTAGGTTTAGAATGTGCCGGTGTTGTTAGCGATATTGGTGGTAAAGTTGATAGAGTTTGGCTTAATAAACGTGTTTTTGCTTTGTGTTCTGGTGGCGCTTACAGTGAATATGTAGCCGTTGATGCAAAGCAGCTTATGGAATTACCCGATGATGTAACAATGGCTGAAGGCGCAGCAATAAGCGAAGTGTACCTAACAGCATTTGGCGCGTTATTTGAGCTTGGTAAATTGCAAAAAGGGCAAACAGCGCTTATTCATGCAGGTGCTAGTGGTGTGGGCGGTGCAGCAATTCAAATGGCTAAAAGCGCAGGTGCTACCGTAGTTATTACTGCCGGTACGGATGACAAATGCCAACACGCAAAAGAACTCGGTGCCGATCATGCAATTAACTACAAAACTACCGACTTTGTAGAATATATGAAAGCAAATGAGTTAACAGCAAATGCAATTGTAGATCCTGTTTCGGGGAGTTACTTAAATAAAAATGCCGCTATTGCAGCGATGGATTGCCAAATTGTAATGCTTGCATTTTTAGATGGACGTTTTGCAGAAGTTGATTTTGCCGCGCTTTTACGCAAACGTATTTCGTTTCATGCCTCAACGCTTAGAAATCGTAGTATTGAGTTTAAACGCCAGGTACGCGACGACTTTGTAGCACGCTTTTACAATGATATTGCCACTAAAAAGTACGACTTTAACCTGTATAAAACATTGCCTTGGAGCGACGCAAACGAAGCTCATGCTATTTTAGAGCGTAATGAAAATGCTGGTAAAGTTGTTTTACTTGTAGAGTAACTCTTTAATTTTAGGGTTTAGCCCATATACTAAGCCCTATAAAAAAACACTTAAGGTTTAATAATGAATCCAATACTAGCAATACTTAAAGAGCACAATGTAAGCGACGAAAAAGTAAAAGCATTGTTTGAAGCGTTTACTCAAAACCCAATGATGGCAATGGCGCTTGTTCAAGAGCTTGGTATTCCGCCAGAAAAACTACAGCAACTAATGGCAGTCGTAATGACTCAACCGCACCTTATTAAAGAAGCGACTGATGAACTTGGTTTAGATTTTGAAAAAGTAAAAGAAGCGAAAGAAAAACTAAATCAATAATTTTTTATGTGATGAAACAAAAATAAATAAAAGAGCATAAGTATTTACTTATGCTTTTTTATTTGGCTTATTCTTTTATGACTACTCTTTTGGAAGTAGTACGGTGTCGATAACATGAATTACGCCGTTGCTTGCTTTTACATCAGCTTTTACAACTTTAGCGTCATTTATCATTACGCCCATGCTGTCGGCTTTAACCATAACTGATTGGCCTTGTAGTGTTTTCGCACTATCTACCTTCATTACGTCGGCTGCCATCACTTTTCCAGACACTACGTGATAAGTTAATACCGCCGTTAGCTTGTCTTTGTTTTCAGGCTTGAGTAGCATTTCAACAGTGCCTTCAGGTAATTTAGAAAATGCAGCATCTGTTGGTGCAAAAATAGTAAACGGTCCTTTACCTTGCAGTGTTTCAACTAAACCTGCGGCTTTAACAGCAGCAACAAGAGTAGTGAACGAACCATTTTCAACGGCTACTTCAACAACGTCTTTTTTCATACCATGATGATCAGCATAAGCCATTGTAGTAAATCCAAGGCTTGCAGTTGTAAACAATAATGCAGTAGTAATTTTCTTAAACATTTTATTTTCCTTTAAGTTAATACCCGTTGGTTTCGTTAAATGTTACGACGCTCTAAATTTAATCGATCAATTAAAATTAGTAGTCAACATGTTTTGTTACATCATTGGTTGAACTGCAGCTAATTAGCAAAGTCATATAAATAGTTACTCAATTAAAGACTTGTTCAATTGAAGGGAATAGGCATGAAATTAGTTTATAAGTTTTGGAAAAATAACCGCTCTCTTATCGTATTTATTGCACTGATGAGCGTATTTAGAAGCGCTGTTGCCGATTGGTACGAAGTGCCAACAGGCTCAATGAAACCGACAATTCAAGAAGGTGACAGAATACTTACCGATAAAATGGCCTACGATATTCGCGTCCCATTTACGCACATAAAATTACTTAAATTAGCTGACCCACAAGCTGGTGATATTATTGTTTTTGACTCACAGGCTGCCGATAACCGTTTAATTAAACGTGTAATTGGTGTGCCAGGAGACACCGTTGCGCTTGAAAATAATGAGCTCATTATTAATGGTAAAAAACTTAATTATGCAGATCAGCGAAGCAACATAGACTCGCTTGATAAAATTGAAGATTTAAACGGATTAGAACATTCGATAAGAGTGGCAAATATTCCTTCACGTTTATCGGGGTTTGATGCAATTACAATTCCTGATGATTATTACTTAGCAATGGGCGATAACCGCGACAATAGCGCTGACTCGCGTGTAATAGGTTTAATTCCGCGTAACGAGTTATTAGGAAAAGCAGAGCGCGTTATAGTGTCACTTGATTACGATAATTATTACCTACCAAGAAAAGATCGCGTATTGAAAAAGCTGAATTAATTAGTAGTAATTAATTTTGTATAGCGCCCAATCAAATTTTATGAGCGCACATTTGGCTATTTTATAAATAAAATAAACTGCCTATTTAGGCAGTTTATTTATATAGCTTTTTACAAGCTTAGTAAGATCACTGCGTTCTTGTTCTGTGTTGACTATTTTACAAAAATCACCACTTACTGCCGCGCCGCAAGCACCTGCGTCAAACCACTGAGATATATTATCCAAAGTAATACCACCAACAGGCATTAGTTGTGCTTCTGAAAATGGGCCGGTTAATGCTTTAAAGTAACCAACGCCCATACTGCCAGCAGGAAATACCTTAATAATATCAGCGTTATACTCAATTGCATTTGCAACATCGGTAGGTGTTAGTGCGCCCATTAATACTGGCAACCCGTGCTGGTGGGCAAGTTCAACAACCGATTTGTTGGTATTTGGCGTTACAATAAACTGCGCGCCTGCATCAATTGCTTGCTGAGCAAGGGTGGTGTTAATTATTGTGCCTGCACCAATAAGTGCGTTTTTATGAGCTGCGCGTGCTTTTGTTATTTCTTGCTCAAAGCCAGGCGTGTTTGAAGTGATTTCGAGCGCGTTTATGCCTGCATTAACTAAGCAATCAATTAATGGAGCTACGTCGCTTTGTTGTTTTAAGCGTAAGATTGCGAGTAACTTATATTGCTTGATTAGCGCACTGGTATTTAGTCTTTGGGTATCAAGGTTGCTGGTCATGGTTGTTGATCTAAAAAATATTTTAATACACTGATATTATTTAAATAATGCTTATAAAGCAAATAGGGAAGCCCATAAAAAAACCGCTGATGTATCAGCGGTTTTTATTGTATGAGTAATATTACATTACGCGCATACCAGGCTCTGAGCCGTCATCTGGGTTAAGAATATAAATTTCTTTTCCGCCAGGACCTGCTGCTAATACCATGCCCTCCGACATACCAAAGCGCATTTTACGAGGCTTAAGGTTAGCGACCATAACGGTTAACTTACCTTCAAGATCCTCTGGTGCGTAAGCTGATTTAATACCTGCAAACACTTGGCGAGTTTCTCCGCCTAAATCAAGTGTTAGCTTAAGTAGTTTATCAGCGCCTTCTACGTGCTCTGCTTTAGCAATTTTAGCTACGCGTAAGTCTACTTTTGCAAAGTCATCAAATTCTATTTCGTCGCTAATCGGCTCTTTTGCAAGTGGGCTGTTAGGGTCAATAGTTACTTTTGGCGCTAAGCTTTCTTTAGATTCTTCAACCATTTTATTTACTTTATCCATTTCAACACGCTGCATTAACGGTTTAAATTTATTGATAGGGTGGCTTACGAGTGCATTTTGAACGCCGTCCCATGCAAGGTCGTCATTTAAAAATGCTTGTACGTTGTCGGCCATTTCTGGTAGCACTGGTTTTAAGTAAGTAATTAAAACGCGGAACAAGTTAAGACCAAGAGAACACACTTCGTGTGCTTCTTGTTGCTTAGTTTCGTCTTTAATTAATACCCAAGGTGCTGCGCCATCAATAAATTGGTTTGCTTTGTCGGCAAGCGCCATTATTTCGCGAATTGCGCGGCTGTAATCGCGGTTTTCGTAGTGTGTTGTAATGCTAGGTGCAGCCGCTTGAAACTCTGCTAACAGCTCTGGTTGCATAATAGTGCTGCTTAGCTTGCCATCAAACTTTTTAGTAATAAAGCCAGCACAACGGCTCGCTATGTTTACTACTTTACCTACTAGGTCCGAATTTACGCGTTGTGCAAAGTCTTCTAGGTTTAAATCAAGATCAACAATACCGCTGCTTAATTTTGCTGCGTAGTAGTAACGTAAGTACTCTGGGTTTAAGTTATCTAAATAAGTACGCGCTTTAATAAACGTACCCTTTGATTTAGACATTTTTTCGCCATTTACAGTAACAAAACCATGAGCGAATACGTTAGTTGGCTTTCTAAAGTTAGCGCCTTCTAACATTGCTGGCCAAAATAAGCTGTGGAAGTAGATAATGTCTTTACCAATAAAGTGATAAAGCTCAGCGTCTGAACCTTCAGCCCAAAACTCATCAAAGTTGATGCCTTTTTTATCACATAGGTTTTTAAAGCTCGCCATGTAACCAATAGGTGCATCTAACCAAACGTAAAAATATTTGCCCGGTGCATTTGGAATTTCAAAACCAAAGTAAGGCGCATCACGGCTAATATCCCACTGCTGCAGGCCATCGGTAAACCATTCGTCTAGCTTGTTAGCCATTTCTTGTTGAATAGTGCCCGAGTGTAACCACTCTTTTAGCATGCCTTCAAATGCTGGCAGGTCAAAAAAGTAATGTTCAGAATCTTTAAGTACAGGCTCTGCACCTGACATTACAGAACGCGGATTAATGAGTTCGGTAGGGCTGTATGTAGCACCACACGAATCACAACTGTCGCCGTTTTGGTTTTCAGATTTACACGTTGGGCAAGTACCAGTTACAAAACGATCGGGTAAGAAAATACCTTTTTCTGGATCGAATAATTGCGAAATAGTGTGCTTTTTAATATGACCGGCATCGTTTAGGCGGTTATAAATAAGTTCGCTTAATTCTTTGTTTTCTTGGCTATGCGTGCTGTGGTAGTTATCAAATTTGATATTAAAGTCAGCGAAGTCGCGTTGGCGCTCTATGCTCACTTGTTTTACCATTTCTTCAGGCGTGATCCCTTGCTTTTGCGCATTAAGCATAATTGGCGTGCCGTGGGCATCGTCTGCGCAAACATAATAAGCTTCGTGGCCCTGTAGTTTTTGAAAACGTGACCAAATATCAGTTTGAATATATTCCAATAAATGACCTAAGTGAGTAGGGCCATTTGCATAAGGTAATGCGCTGGTAATCAGGATCTTTCGCTGCGTCATAATCATTCCGAATTGAGGATAAAACGCCGTTTTTATTATACAAACGGCAATTATCATTAATTTATCTACAAGCTATCTGCTTAGAGTGCGCACAGCTTATGGATTTTTATTAATTGACTGGTGTTAATGCCCTGAATGTTACATAATTCCGTGGCACTTTTCATCAAAGAAACGCTATTTAATTGCTATGTTTGGACTGTCGAAACTATTCTCTTCTAAATCGGTGCAAAAACAACCGATTATTACTGCCTTAGCGGCATATCGTAGTGCGGCTTTTGCCGTCGGTATTGACGAAAGCTTCATTGATACTATTACTCAAAATGACGATAAATCACTACACATTAAATTAACCCTGCCATTTGCTGGGCAATCAGAAATGCCTTTAGTTGAGCAACACGTAAGTGAAAGCTTAAATGTGCCTGTAACAATTAGCGCCAAGGTTATCATTAAAGAGGCAGCTAAGTTTAAGGCGATTAAACATATTGTGCTTATTGCCTCAGGCAAAGGCGGAGTAGGTAAGTCGACTACTGCCGTTAACTTGGCGGGCGCCCTTAAAAACGAAGGCGCAAAGGTGGGTATTTTAGACGCTGATATTTATGGCCCATCTATTCCAATGCTTTTAGGCTTGGTAGGCGCAGAGCCCGTAACTAAAGATAACAAACAGCTACAGCCTTTTGATGCAAACGGCATTAAAGCGCAGTCAATTGGCTTTTTAGTCCCAAGCGATGACGCCACTGTATGGCGCGGACCAATGGCGTCAGGCGCACTTAGCCAATTGCTTAACGAGACTGATTGGGGTGAGCTTGATTACTTAATTGTGGATATGCCACCGGGCACCGGTGATATTCAACTAACAATGAGCCAAAAAGTACCAGCGAGCGGTACTGTTATTGTCACTACACCGCAAGACTTAGCCCTAGCCGATGCGCAAAAAGGCATTGCTATGTTTAATAAAGTAAACGTGCCAGTGCTGGGCTTAATTGAAAACATGAGTTATTACATTTGCAGCCACTGCGGTGAAGCTAACCACGTATTTGGTAAAGACGGTGCACAAAAACTGGCGCACAAGCACGGCGTACCTGTACTTAGCCATATTCCACTTGCAATAGATATACGTGAGTATTCTGAGCAAGGAAAACTTATTGCCAACGATAACGACGCGGCGATAAGCAAAACATACAGCGCAGCAGCGAGGCTTATAGCCAGCACGCTCTATTATCAACAGCATCACAATGCAATTGAAATTGTGATTACAGAAGATTAATAAATAATGAGACTTTCAGACACACATATTAATGAATACCTAAGCGATGGTCGCATTGTTATTGAGCCTGCGCCAACAAGTGACATGATTTCAGGTGTAACTGCCGATTTGCGATTAGGTAATAAATTCAGAACTTTTAATGCACACAACGCGGCATACGTCGATTTAAGCGGTCCAAAAGATCAGCTAAATAAAGCTATGGAATCAATCATGAGTGAAGAAATAGTGCTTGATGAAGGTGAAGCATTCTTTTTACACCCAGGTGAACTTGCACTTGCTATAACACACGAAAAAGTAACTCTGCCAGCAGACATAGTAGGGTGGTTAGATGGACGCTCATCGCTTGCGCGTTTAGGTTTAATGGTACATGTAACCGCGCACCGAATTGACCCAGGCTGGAGCGGTAATATTGTTTTAGAGTTTTACAACTCAGGTAAATTACCACTGGCGCTTCGTCCACTGATGAAAATTGGTGCTATGAGCTTTGAAATGCTATCGGGCCCGTGTGAAAACCCATACAACATCCGTAAAGATGCAAAATATAAAGATCAAAACAGCGCAGTAGCAAGTCGCATTAGTGACGATAAGTAACCACTAAATAAAGCTTTTATTCGTCTATTTTATGAAGCGCGTAACCCAGTAGTTCAAAGTACTGGTTAAGCGCTTCATTTGCTTTATTAATATGCTCAGCGTTTGGGTATATTAAATTACTACTTTGTAAGCCCCCCACTAAAAAGCTATTTTTTATACTTGAATGCCGCTCAATACAGGCTTCAAAACAACGTGCAGCAAGTTCTTCTGGCATGCTCATATAATTCATGTTTTGTGCTTTATCGTGTTCTATGCATGTTTGTACAAAGCTATTTGCATCAACGCCGTGCTCATCTAAAAATACATTTTTATAAAAACTGTTCAAAGCATTATTAAGTGGGTGCGATAAATTAGGCGTGTTTGAAAGCCATAATTTTGAGGCAAAACTAAATCGTGGTTTTGCTGCAAATAAATGCTCGCTTATATGATGGTCAAACGCATGAAACCATTCGTGAGCAAGTGCACCACCGCCTGCATTTTTTGCAAGAGCAAGCGTTTGAGAAGCCGCATTATAATGCGCTTGTACACCTTTTTGACCGCCATGACCAAATGCAAAATTAAGTTTGCCACGAAGACCAATTGCTTTGGGCGGTAAATGCAGTATTTGTGCAAGGTCGGCCAGTGCATCGTAAATTAAATTAGCGCTAATGTAGCGCTCTTCTTTAGTTACCCATTTACCGACGACCATTGATCTAAAGCCAAAGGTATCTCTTATATCGCTAAAGTCGATTTGGTCGTCAAAGCGATAGTTGGGGCCTTGGCGAGTAAAGCCACGTTTTAGCCTGTTAGGGTAGTTACGCATTGCAAGTTTCATATAGTAACGAATTTAATCTAAGTAACGTGCTTTTACGTGCTCGGGCATGTGATGGGTTTGTTTTTGTATTAATTCATCAAGCACATTATAAAGTGGTGCAGGATTTAACTGCTCTATTAAAAACAAACTATGCGCTACGGCTTCAAGTGTGGATAGGCTATCGGCCCTAGGGGCTTTACGAATAGCATAACGATTTTTAGGTAACTGTTTAAAACTGACCGTTTTGAATTGATTTAGCAATGTGGTGAGCTGCAAAATTTTGTAGGCTTTTTTCCATGTACCATCAACCACGATTAAATGGGTGATGTTTTTTATATTAGATTGCTCAGCGCTATCGTCTAAATTTACAGCGTGTTCGTTAGGGTAGAGCAAAACAGTTGAGCTTACTGGCAGTGATTTAAGAATAGAAAAGTCGTCATTATTTTCGCCTTTGACTATTTGGCAATCAGTTAGACACAAATTGAGTAGTTTAGCGGTATTTTTTGCTATTTTTTCTTCGCTTGGGTGCTGTAGAATAATAACCTTAACTTTGTTGTTTATATTTGTAATTGCGCTGCAAATACAGGTGTTAAGTGCAAAGTTACAATGATTACAAAGTGTGCGTGCCATTTAATAAACTTTTTGTTGCCAGTATGATCCTCACAATTATACATTTATAAGGTAATTAAGTTGGTTTTTTTTACGCATCAATATAAAGTAGTACTATTAAACTGTAATTTACATGGATTGTTTTAAGGGCTTAAAATATGACAGAAATAAATATTGATACATCAGCATTAGAGAGTATGGAATCGTTATTGGGTGAGCAGTTTGCTGATACACTTGATTTTTGCTGCTCGGAGTTTGAGCGTTTAGGCTCTGAAGTTTTAGCAACCATTGGAAAAGACAGAGAAGCGGCGATTCGTCATTCTCATAGCTTAAAATCTAACGCTGCGCAGTTTGGTGCTTCAAGCCTTGCTGAAGTATCTCGCGTTATTGAACAAAATTTAAACCTAGATAACTTAGCTGAAGCCATCGACGCATCTAATAGCTTAATGGCTCAAGTAACAGGCTCTCAAGCTAAGCTAAATGAATGGTTAGCATCTCGTTAATTATTGAAACCGAAACGTGAATTTATTTCAGTACTAAGTAATCAAATACACTGGCATTTTGCGCCTTTACTAGGTTAGTCTAAAGACTCACTAGTCGAGGTAAAAATGTCTGATATTAAAAAGAGTCACAAATTAGAAGGTGTATGTTATGACATTCGTGGGCCGGTTTTAGCGCAAGCTAAAAAAATGGAAGACGAAGGTCAAAAAGTATTAAAATTGAATATAGGTAATCCGGCTGCTTTTGGTTTTGATATGCCAGAAGATATGCACCGCGATATTATCCGCAACTTATATTCAGCCCAAGGTTACTGTGACTCTAAAGGCCTCTATTCTGCCCGCGTGGCTATTTATCAACACTATCAACAACGTGGATTACATAATTTAGATGTAGATTACATTTATATTGGTAATGGCGTAAGCGAACTTATTCAGATGATCACCCAAGCGCTATTAAATAATGGCGACGAAGTGCTTATTCCTGCTCCAGATTATCCACTTTGGACTGCTTCGGTCACGTTATCGGGTGGTAATCCGGTACATTATTTATGTGATGAAGAGCAAGATTGGTTTCCGGACATTGCAGATATAAAAAGTAAAATCACGTCTAAAACTAAAGCTCTGGTATTAATTAATCCTAATAATCCTACTGGTGCGGTTTACAGTGATGATTTGTTAATGCAATTAATTGATATAGCGCGTGAACATAAACTGCTGTTATTGAGCGATGAGATTTACGAAAAGATTTTATACGATGGTATAACGCATACTTCAATCGGCTCACTTTGCGACGATGTGCCTATTATTACTTTTAATGGTTTAGCAAAAACATACCGTGCAGCGGGGCTGAGAATGGGGTGGATGGTTTTGAGTGGTCGTACCTCGGTAATGGATGATTTACGCAAAGGCCTAGAAATACTTTCATCTATGCGTTTGTGCGCCAATGTACCTGCGCAGTATGCGATTCAACAAGCACTTGGCGGCGTGCAATCAATTGATAGTCTAATAAACCCGGGTGGGCGCTTATATGAGCAGCGTGATATTGCATGGCGTGGATTAAATGATATTGAAGGCATTAGTTGTAAAAAACCTAAAGGCGCGCTCTATGCATTTGCCAAAGTAGATACAGCACTTTTTAACGTCAAAGATGATGAAAAGATGATGTACGATTTGCTAAAAGCCGAAAAAATATTACTTGTGCATGGCAGGGCGTTTAATTGGCCAGATCCTGATCATTTTAGGTTGGTCTTTTTACCAAGCAAAGATGATTTATCGGATGCGATGTTAAAAATGAAGCGCTTTTTTAAAGACTATCGCCAAGTATAGTTATTAAAAAATAATAAAAAAACGAGCCAAATTTGGCTCGTTTTTTATTTTAGTCATGAATATATTAACAGGGCGTGTTGATCTTTGTGGATTGAAATTTGTTCAATCTAGGGGCGATTAAATCGCGACGCGAGGTTTGTAACCTAGTGGGCTCGGTAACTGCTCCTGCGTTACCCTACTGGCTTACATCCATGTAAGAATAAGTAAAAACCGAGCAAAGCTTCCGCGTCCTGCTCACGCCCCTTACCTACATCCATGTAGGCAACAAAGAGTTAATTGCCGCTAGGCAGAACCCTTCGGGCAGCGCATGTTTGGCATTTATGCTGCGTTATCGCCTATTTATAGGGAACAACCATAGTTCATAGGCTCTGCCTTGTCTAAATACCAAACATTCTGCTGTAAATTCAACCACCAAAGTTCAGCACGTCCTAGTACGCTTTATCTACACGCACTGTGTTGTCGTTCAAGTACACTAATCTTACGTTATCGCCTTTGCTAAAACGCATTGATTGGTCCTGATCTTGAACAACCATAAACTGGTCGCCATTTTCAACTTGTATTAATAACTCTACAAAGTGATTCTGCTGATAATGACTTTGCTGCTGCCCATTATGTGCAACACTGCCGCCAATTACCGAACCTAATATTGTTGCTACTGTGCGGCCGCTACCACCACCAAACTGGTTGCCTACTACGCCACCGAGTAATGCACCGCCGAAGGTTTTCCAGCCGTTGTTTTTGTCTTGAATGATTTCTTGTTCGGTAATATTGCGTACCGATTTTACGTCACCAAATAAAACTTGCTGCACAGGGACTGCTTTATTGCGCTCGTATTTAGCAAACGTAGGCGCGCTTATTGTAAGTAAAGCGCACATAATTACAGTAATTGCTTTCATAACTTGCTCCTTTTATACCAACCTGCATAAATCTTTGATCAATTTAACGAATTAAATTGCGCTATAACGTCGTTAAAATTTTTTATTTAGAACAACTAGATACAAAAACTTTTGCCTAGTACTAGCGTAATTTTCTTAACGTTAAATAGACCCCATATATAAGCCGATTGGTATTAGCTACCAGCCAAAGGTTGATTTTTCTTTAGTTTTACGAATTTCAGTTTCGTCTGCCCATTCAACTAGGCCGCTTTCCATATCCATTAAACGCATCGTAAATTTATAGTATACGTCTGATTTATCGGCATTTGATTTAACGATGCTCGATAAATTTCCGTATAACATATATTGCGCGCCAATTTGTTTACCAAATGCAACGGCTGTTGCAGGGTTAACAAGGGCATCTTCGTTTTGAAACGTTAATTGCTCACGTACTGACTCAACACGCGTCATATCTACAAAACGGAACTTACCACTGCGTAGCATTTGCGTTGAGATTGAATCGGTGATTGATTCAGTATCAATGTGCTCACTAGTTTTGTTTTTAATACGCTCAACAAATACTACAGGGCGTTTATTAGCGGTCATTGTGCCAACAACGGGTGAGCTGAGTAATGAGTCGGTCATTTGGCTCGCTACTTTTTGTAAGTCGGTAGAACCAAAATTAATATCTGTTGTTTCTACTGCTTGTGCATCGCCATAACTTACTACGGCTTTATTAGCACAGCCACTTAATACTAAAGCGCTTAGGCCAACTAAAGCGTAAGTTGATGCTGTTTTAAATTTGTTACTGATGATCATGGTTGTTTCCTTTAATCTTTAAATTCTTGTGATTCGGTAGACACTTCTCTTACTGCTAAAGAAAAGGTAACCGCATCAGAGCTAGGTGCTAAGCCCGGTAATTGTGTTTTTGCAAAACCAAATAAGGTGAGTGCTTGCCAAGGTGAATGATTGCCTTTAATAACAAAGCCGTCTTTATCAAACCAATTAAATTGATACTGCAAATACTGTGATTTTTTATACTGGCTCGAAAGTGTCACTACTACATCGGTTAACTGGTTGGTTTGACGTGTTTTAACATCAGTAATGGCCAGCTTTTTACCGAGCTCTGGGTTATCTACACGTAATTGCTCATTAAACTGATTTTTATTTTGTTCAACAGAAATACCCGATGTAACCGGTTTGCTGGAACATGCACTGAGCATTAAGACTGCTAATAATGGCGCTATGTATTTCATGATGGCTCCTAAAGTTGAACTACGTGGTAATTAAAGTAGTTATTAACGGAGGTTAAGTAAATTAACGTTAACCCTTGCTTACTAACGGTAAAATTTATAGGTGCTTGTGTGCCTATATGCAGAGAATGCTCACCTGTATTTAGGCTTTGCCTTGCAACACTTATTTGATTTGGAAGCGTAAGCCAGCTACGTGTATCAGCTTGCTCAGACGCCAAATTATAAATATTAGCAAGTATGTTACCTACATCACCGGCACTGCGAGCAAGCTCTGCACGCACTTTTTCTTTAGCTACTAACCTAAGCACTTGGCGAGCTACTTTTGCAGGTATTTGATCCTCTAATGTTTTTGCTGCAAGTGCTTCAATGTGTACTAATGGGCTCAGCCCTAAGCTTTGTGCATCTATGTTTATATTATTAAGGCGGCGCACATAGGCATTATCTTTATATACTGGCATTGCAAGGCTGTAAAAGCGTGCATCGCCGCGTGATGAATAAATTGGTAAGCGCAGTTTAAATTCATCTTGTTTTGGTACTAAGCCTTGTTCAAATAAAACAATTACTTCGCCTTGCGTTGCAGAAATTGTGGGTGCATCACTAAAACGTTTTTTAAATTCACTTAGGTCTTGGTCAAACCCTTGTTTTTTAGCAAGGCGCATTACGTCCTGCTGTAAATAAATATTGTTAGGTTGTATAGTCAGTGCTTTTTTATAATCAATATAAGCATCGTCATACTGTTTAGCACTTTGGTAAAGTAAAGCAGATAAATAAAATGTGTAGGCATTTTGAAAGCCATTTTTCACGTCTCTGGTTACATTGCCCATGCTAGGGTAGTGTTGCTGCGCTTCCTTAACTGTTGAGTCGCCATCTGTTTTATTTTCGCTTAGTGCATCAACTTGTACTTTATTAGCGCGGCGAATTTCGACCAAAGCGCCTTCTACATCATTTTTATACACGTAGTTAAGTGCTTTATAACTATGAAGCATACTCATTTCGTAAGCCGGTGGCACATAAGTTATGGCTGAGTCGTTAGTAAATAACGCATTGCTTTGCTCAAGCCCCGCACTTACTTGTATTTTGGCGGCTTCACGTTTTTTTTGCATTTGCGTATACACGTTCTCAAATTTACTTTGTGCCTCTTGTGGCATATTGGCTAAGTCGTTTAAGCGAGCTTGCTCAAGTTGGTTGAGTAAGTAGCTGCTGTGCATGGTGCTATTATCGGCAATAAGGGATTGCGCTTCTTCGATATTGTTTTTCTCGATCGCATTTCTTATTGGTGTCATTTGCGTGGCATAGTCATTAAATAGGTCATTAAAGCCCATTGTGCTACACCCACTTAAAATACAACAAAAGCTTAAAATTATACTTAGGCGCACTGCGCACTCCTCTCAATTTACCTGTATACATTAACATATTATTTTTAGCTAAATGTGTGAAATATTGTAAAAAATCGTAGAATAAAACTGCCTGCTAATAAAGAAATATAAAATGACATTGGTGAACAAAGTGTGAATTTTCTTGTTGGGTAACAATATTGAAATGCTTAAGGTACTTTATTGGTCTTATTGAATACAATGATCCCTAAAGCGTAATGATAAATGAATTTTTTAAATGAAGTAATTGCTATTCACTAAGTCGTATACGAAAAAGACTAAAAGGATATCTTGTGTTGTAGACACCGTATTTTGCAAATGCGGCTAAGATTTGAGTATAAATGATCTAATTTATAAAAACTAAATACTCTCTTTGCACAGTTATACCAATCCTGTTTAAATGTGCTGCTCATTAAGCGGTTTTATAGGCGCTTATGACAATGTTTTTAGCTTAGTAGGTTAATTAATTGAAATAACGCTGTAATTTGTTTTTATTGCTAAGGAATTTTTTTGAAAGCTACGTTGTACACAATCATTGCTTTAATTGCGTTTGCTGCAAATTCTCTTTTTTGCAGAATGGCTTTAGCCGAAGGCTATATAGATGCTTGGAACTTTACAGTTATTCGCTTACTCAGTGGTGCTGCGTGTTTGGGTATTATAATGGCTATCTATACTCATAATTTAAAACGAAAAGGCACATTTAACCCCGCTATTTTAAGTGATAAAGGAAGCTGGCGAAGCAGTATAAGCCTTTTAGTTTATGCACTTTGTTTTTCGATTGCATACGTAGAGCTAGATACAGGCACCGGTGCACTGATTTTGTTTTCAGCCGTGCAACTCACTATGATTGGCTGGGGTATATATCAAAAAGAGCAGTTGAGTGTGCTTCAGTGGTGCGCGTTTATAGTGGCGCTAGGTGGGTTTGTATATTTAATGCTGCCATCTGCTGCTGTACCTTCATTATTAGGTGCATCACTCATGGCACTCAGTGGTGTGGCATGGGGTATTTACAGTATTCGCGGTAAAGTGTGCGTATCGCCACTGCGTACTACCGGGTTTAACTTTATAAGAAGCTTAGTGGCTATCCCTATTTTATTACTTGTTGGTATGAGTTATTTAAAAAATATGAGTATTGAAGGGGTTTTGCTTGCATGTGCCTCGGGTGCGATAGCGTCTGGAATTGGTTACAGTGTTTGGTATGTGGCTATGCCACTGCTTAAAAGTACCCAAGCTGCTGTTGTGCAGCTTTGTGTACCTGTACTTGCAGCCGTTGCCGGGGTCTTGTTTTTATCAGAGCAGGTAACAATGGAATTTATAGTAGCAAGCTCGTTAATATTAGGGGCTGTGCTGGTATTTATCTTAAATAAAAAGAAGGTGTGATACCACTTAAACAAGTTCTTTATGGCGGACTAACGTTCGTTACAAAGCGTGTATAAATAGCGGGTAAGTTATCAAGTATTGCCTGCTTACCCTGTAGTTCACTGTTTTTTATGCATTCAAAAAGTACTTGTTCGCTAAGCTTATTCACTAATAATTGCGATTGCTTAATATGGCTTATATGCCAAAGCTCAGGTGCGACACCACCTAAATCATGCTGGTAAGGGCGATAAAAGCCAAATTTATCTAAGTTAGTATCAAGCCAATTACTTAAAGGCGCAAACGGCCCACCTTGCAGGTATTCATCAGGTGTTAGCTTTAGTTTATAATCATCACTTACCGCAGCTTTATCAAACACATCTAAATCGGTGCCTAAATGGTGCCTGCTTGCCCCAGGTAATGCAGAGTAGAGCATTATTGCTATGCATTTATCTACATCATTTAATTTAGTTAAATCTACAACCTTTTGCTGTTTATTATAAACAGGTCGAATACCTAAAAACTTATTATTCCAAATAATTGACTGGCGTTTAAAGTCGCGAAAACTTGAGGCAATAGTAAGCTCAAATCCTGCTTTTTGTGCTGCACTTTGCAGCGCTAAAAAGTCGCTGATAATAGCGCTGTGCAAGCGATGATTTTGTATATCAGTTAAATGTGTATCACTTTGCCCTGTGATACACATTATTGGTGTTGGTTTAGTTACATCCATTAGGCTAAAAGTTGCTCTAGTATTTGCTCGTAAATGTCGGCAAGGGCTATTAAGTCATCGGTACTTACGCATTCATCTATTTTATGAATAGTGGCGTTACGTGGTCCAAGTTCAATTACTTTAGCCCCTGTTTGCGCAATAAAGCGACCGTCAGATGTGCCGCCGGTAGTTTCTAGATTAGTGGTTAAACCGGTTACTGATTTAATCGCTTTAACTGTGGCATCAACAAGCGGGCCGTGCTCGGTAATAAAAGGCAAGCCATTTACTATCCAACTTAATTCATAATTTAAGTCATGCTTTTGTAAAATATCGTTCACTCGTTGCTGTAATTGCTCATGTGTTACTTGCGTGCTAAATCTAAAGTTAAACTGTACTTCTAGTTCACCCGGGATCACATTACCTGCACCTGTGCCGCTATTAATATTTGAAATTTGAAAGCTGGTAGCAGGGAAGTATTCATTTCCGCTATCCCACACCGTTTGGCTAAGCTCAGTAAGTGCAGGCGTTGCTAGATGAATTGGGTTTTGTGCTAAATGTGGGTAGGCAACATGACCTTGTACGCCTTTAACCGTTAGGTAAGCGGTAAGTGAGCCTCTTCGGCCATTTTTAACAACATCGCCTAATACATCTCGTGATGAGGGTTCGCCTACTAGGCACATATCTATTTTTTCACCACGGGCTTCTAGTGTATCTATTACACGTGTTGTGCCGTTTATAAACGGTCCTTCTTCGTCAGAAGTGATTAAAAAAGAAATAGAGCCTTTATGATCTGGATGTTTAGTAACAAAACGCTCTGTTGCTACTAGCATTGCGGCTAATGAGCCTTTCATATCGGCAGCACCACGCCCGTGCAGTAGGCCATCTTTTATTAATCCTGAAAACGGCGGGTGTTGCCAATTTTTTTCAGGGCCTGTTGG
Source organism: Pseudoalteromonas sp. BSi20429 (assembly GCF_000238895.1). Lineage (NCBI taxonomy): Bacteria > Pseudomonadati > Pseudomonadota > Gammaproteobacteria > Alteromonadales > Pseudoalteromonadaceae > Pseudoalteromonas > Pseudoalteromonas sp. BSi20429. Next base: position 72,737 of record NZ_BADV01000036.1, read on the forward strand.
TACAACGTCGGTGTGACCTGCAAAACAAAAGTGCGGCGATTGTGTGCCTTTTCTAGCCCAAGTATTAAGTGTGTCGGTAAAAAATAATGATTCTATATTAAAACCAACCGCAGCAAGGCGATCGTTCATCATTTGTTGGCAGCCAGCATCTTCGGGCGTTACCGATTCACGTTGGATTAGCGCTTGGGCGAGTTGAATTACGTCATTAGTCATTATTTAAAAATCTCGTCGTATTGGGCTGCTTTAAAACCTAAATGGTAACTGCCATTGTTTACCAGTACTGGACGTTTGATCATGGCAGGTTGTTCAACCAACAATGGGATAGCACTTTCTTTAGTTAGACTCTGTTTTTGCTCATCAGTTAATGCGCGATAAGTTGTTCCACGTTTATTAACGAGTTGTTCCCAATCGAGCTTGTCTGCAAATTCACTCACCATTTGCTCATTTACACCATCTTTGCGGTAGTCATGAAACGTAAATTCGATGTTGTTATCGGTTAAATATTTTTTAGCTTTTTTTATCGTATCGCAGTTGCTAATGCCGTATAGAGTGATCATAAATCTAGTTCTTCTTAATAATAGTTAATAGGGTGTCTTCACCCGCATTTACATGCGAATGCGAGTAATGAAATGTGCCAAGGTTATGGCCGTTTAGTAAAATTAAACTAGCAAGCATTGGAGTATCAAGTTCTCGTAAATCAAAATAAGCAAGGCGTTGACCTTTGCATATTTTGCTACCATTGAGTTGCGCAATATGGGTATGCGTAATTGATTGTGAATCAAAAATAGTTAAGTTAATCAAGACTTTTAGACCATTATTAGCTTGTAGAATAAACTCAGTACCTGCATTTTTTACTTGTAATAAAGTTCCATCAAACGGTGCTAAAATTTTATGACTTGTTAGTTGCACCATAATACCAGGGCCCAGAGTGCCAAAACGAAAAAAAGGTTCTGGGTGCTCTTTCAGTTCAATTACTTTACCTGTAAATGGGCTGGTAATATTTATTGCATTAAGAGGCGTTTTATTTTGAGCTAAATAGTCAATTTTTTGAGCTTTCATAAGTTAGTTTACCACCACGTTATAACCCTCTTTTTTTAAAGCGGAAATAGCATTTTCTGCAGTGTGTTTTTTTATGAGAATATAATCAGTATCGTAGGTTGAAATTGAAAAGATAGAAATTTTAGCGCGCGCTAATACCCCTGAAATATTAGCCATAATTCCGGTTAACGAAAAGCCAAGTGGACCTACAACCTCTAAAGCTTGCCAGTCGGGTTCGGTATCCAGGCTTTTTACTTCAAAATCGCTTGGGCATACAATTGAAAGTTCATCATGGGTTTTAGAAATAAAAAACAAAGATTGCTTTAAAAGTGCCGCAGGTATGTCAGCATCTACATCTAAACTGTGTATAGATAAAATGGTGCTGTGTAATTGTAATGTTTGTTTTGACATTAAAAGCCTGCGAACAGCAATATTGATAGCTTTATAGTATAGATTATTGGCTTTAAATTAAAGGTGTAACAACGACTAACTCAGCAGTAAATAAGTAGATAAAAGAAGGGAGTAAAAACTTACCCACAATTTCTGTGGATAAGTATGGGGGTTGTAGGGTATAAATAACCTAACTAGTTAATTATTAAATAAATAATAGCTAGGCTATAAAAAGCACACGTTACGTTTAATGAGTAATTAGCGCTTCTGCTTGAGCTGCCTGAATGGCAGTTAAGGCGATTGTATACACAATATCATCAACTAATGCACCACGGCTTAAATCGTTTACAGGTTTACGCATACCTTGCAGCATAGGGCCAATACTTATCAAGTCGGCACTACGTTGTACTGCTTTATACGTGGTATTACCCGTATTTAAATCTGGGAATATAAATACAGTCGCTTTACCGGCTACAGGGCTGTTAGGTGCTTTTTTAAGTGCTACGTTTTCCATTATAGCGGCATCGTATTGTAGTGGGCCGTCGATAATTAGATCAGGACGTTTTTGTTTTGCTATTTTTGTGGCTTCACGTACTTTTTCAACATCGGCACCTGTACCAGAAGTGCCCGTGCTGTAGCTGATCATGGCAACACGCGGCTCTATGCCAAATGCAGCTGCAGAGTCGGCAGATTGAATCGCTATGTCTGCAAGTTGTTCAGCATTAGGGTCTGGGTTAATCGCACAGTCACCGTAAACTAATACTTGGTCAGGCAGTAGCATAAAAAATACAGATGATACTAGTGATGACCCTGGTGCTGTTTTAATCAATTGCAGTGGTGGGCGAATTGTATTTGCCGTAGTGTTTACTGCACCCGATACTAAACCGTCTACTTTACCTTGCTCAAGCATCATTGTACCCAGTACGACGTTATCTTGTAGTTGCTCTTGTGCTACTACGGCAGTTAGGCCTTTGCTTTTACGAATTTCGACCATAGGCGCAATATAATCATTAATAATACTTTTTGGCTCGATAATACTTACATGTTCGTTTAGCTCAATACCTTGCTGCTGTGCAATACGCATTATTTCTTCGCGATCGCCTAGTAATATAGTTTTAGCAATTCCGCGTTGACCACAAATAGCAGCCGCTTTAATTGTACGAGGTTCATTACCTTCTGGTAGAACCACGGTTTTACCTGCTTTACGCGCTTTAGTGGTAAGTAAGTAACGAAATGCGGGTGGTGATAACTTACGAGTTTTACCTACACTTTTAGCTAGAGTATCTAGCCAGCTTGAATTGATATGCTCTGCGTTGTGATCTTTTACTTTTTCAATACGTTGGTCATCATCATTTGGTACTTCCATATTAAAGTTATGCAGTAGTAATGATGTACGCCACGTGTCTGCATCGGTTGCGAGTATTGGTAAGCCGGTTTGCATGGCTTGCTCACACAAGGCCATAATACGTGGCTCTGGCTCAAAACCACCGGTGAGTAATATAGCGCCAAGTTTAGTGCCGTTCATAGCAGATAAGCACGCAGCAACAAGTATGTCAGAGCGATCGCCCGGTGTTACTAATAAAGCGCCTGGCGTAAAATAATTTAAAATATTTGAAACCGTACGAGCACAAAAAGTAATACGGCGCAGACGACGATGAAGCATATCGCCTTCGTTAATAATCGTGGCTTTTAAGTATGCGCTTAAGTCTTTTACGCGCGGCGCTACTAAGTCAAAATCCCACGGGATTGCACCAAGTAACATAAACGGATTTTTTTTAAAAATAGGCAGGGAGGCTAAACGATTTAACTCGTTTTCAAGCTCTTCAGGTTTATAGGCATCGACTAAATCGGCGCGTGCACGACCTTCTTCATCAAGTGGCGCATTTACTTTATTAAAAATACAGCCCAGTACGCGAGGGTGATCGATACCACCGTAGTTACCTGCTGCAATTTCAAGGCGGTCTTCTATTTGAGTAATGGTGTAATTACCTGGGGTAAGTACAAATACAATTTCGGCGCCGAGTGTTTGCGCAATTTCGCGGTTTACACGCCCAGCATAAGGTTGACGACGAGTAGGTACCATACCCTCAATAATAGCGACTTCGTCGTCGTTTATTTTACTTTCGAATCGCTCAACAATCTCCTCTAGTAGGTCATCACCTTTACCGTCGCCAATCATTTGCTCAGCATAATCAAGTGCAAAAGGCATTGGTGGGTTAATAGGTGAGCCTTGAGTAACTATTTGTGTTGATTTTTCAGGGCCTGTTTCACCTGAACGTGGCTGAGCTATTGGTTTAAAAAAGTTAACTTTAACTGTTTTTTGTTCAAGTGCACGCACTAAACCAACTGATACCGACGTTAAACCCACACCGGTAGAAACAGGAATTAACATAATACGACGTGCCATACTAAAGCTCCTTTACAATATTTGCAGCATCAAGGGCAATAACCCATTCTTCATTAGTTGGCATTACAACTGCTTTGACGTGTGAATTTTTACAGCTAATAACGCCTTCTTGACCAAAGCGCGCATTGAGGTTGGCTTGCGGATTACAATTAATGCCTAAAAAGGCAAGTTGTGTAATTACTTTTTCACGAATAATATCTGAGTTTTCACCAATACCACCAGTAAATATAACAGCATCAAGGCGCTGTAATGGCACCATATACGCCGCGATTTGTTTTGAAAGGCGGTAGCAAAACATTTCAATTGCGAGTATCGCTTTTTTATTCCCGGTCATGGCGGCTTCTTCAATGATACGGCAATCGTTAGAAAGCTCGCTAATACCTAACAAGCCACTTTTTTGATTTAGTAGGTTATCAATTTGCTGGGCTGTGTAATCAAGTTGAGTGGTTAAAAAGTTAAATAAACCAGGGTCAATATCGCCGCTACGTGTGCCCATTATCAGCCCCTCTAGAGGCGTTAGTCCCATGCTGGTATCAACACTCTTACCATTTTTAATAGCGCATACAGAACAGCCGTTGCCTAAGTGGGCACTAATAAAATTGCTTTGCTCGATAGGTTGCTCAAGTAACTTTGCTGTTTGCCCTGCAACATAAAAATGACTTGTGCCGTGAAAACCATAACGCCTAACACCAAACTCGGTGTACAACTTATATGGAAGAGCGTAAAGAAAGGCAACTTCATTCATAGTTTGGTGAAATGCAGTATCAAACACCGCGACTTGTGGCAAACCTTCAAACGATGCCTGCGCCGACGATATACCTAGTAAATTAGCGTGCCCATGAAGCGGCGCAAGCGTTGCCGACTGTGTAATGCCTGCAATTACTTTTTCGTCAATCAATACCGATCGCGTAAAGTGCTCGCCGCCATGTACAACACGATGGCCCACTGCGATAAGTTGCTCTTCTAAGTTGTGATCTTTTATTAAGCTTACAAGCGTATTTATAGCCTCAGCATGTGCTTGATTAGCCGCTAAGTCGATAACTGTTTTAGTACCATTAAATTTGTATTTAATAGAGGGCGATTTGTCGCCTAAGCGTTCAGCAAGACCTGAAATAATTTCGTGACCATCGTTCGCATCAATAATGGCAAACTTTAAGCTAGAGCTACCACAATTTAAAACTAAAACGTGTTGTGATTCAGGAGGGGTTGTTGGCATAGATTCAATTTCCATAAACAAATTTAGTAAGTAAACGTTAATACGTAATCGTTACACTTACGGTATTAAATAAAGCTAAAACAATTGAATGTTCAATTGCAAAGTGGTTAACGCAATGTTAATTACTTTACCTTAATTAAGATGTTTAAGTTAGGATTGTTCGCCATTAAAAGGTAAATTTAAGCTGTTTTACTGAGAAAGTGTAACTCTTTCATTTTGTGTTACACTTTGCGTATAGCTCGTTTTTCCATTGTATTTAAAAGCAGTATCTGTGAGGAGTCATGATGCAAAAAAGTGTGATGTCACAACTACAAACTGGCCGTTTGTATGGTAAAAAATGGCCAATGCGCAAAGAGCTTGCGCCCTTATTTTTAGAGTTTAGAGTAATTAGAGCGACTGAGCTTGCCATTACAGTAATGCCAATCTTAGCCATGCTAACATTGTTTTTTCAGCTAAATTACTTGGGTTCTGATTTTTTACCGCAAGCCATTGCAAGTGCATTATTTTTTATATCGTTACCATTACAAGGTTTATTTTGGTTGGGTAAGCGAGCGCAAACGCCTTTAGAGCCTGCGATGCAAAAATGGTATAACGAGCTGTACACTAAAATGGCAGCTAATGGATATCAAACGCAGTTAAGTGAAAACAAGCCCCGTTATATGGAGCTTGCCAATTTACTTAAAGATATGTTTGATAAAATGGACAGGGCGTTTACTAAAGAGCAATTTTAGAGAGTTACATCATTATCTATTTTGGTAAACTGAGTAATATAAAATGATAAGGTGACAGTGTGTTCACCTTTTTCTTCGAGTGCTGTCCAGTGCTCGGGTCTAAATTTCCATGCAAATGGCGTCATCATTATTAAGTTTTTAATATCAGTAAAGCTAAGCGCTACATGCTCTGTTAAAAGGATCTGCTCTGATTTTTGAAACCCTTTTGGAGTGGCTATTTCAGTATGTTCGTTTACTTCTGAATATATATACGATTTTAGCTCTTTTAAATGACAAGGTCCTGGGCTTGCAACCACTAATGTTGCGTTTTGATTTGCTAGGCGTTCAAGCTCTTGCTCAAATAAAGGTGCAAATACGCTAACAAGTACATCAGCAAATTGGCTTTTAAAGGGGGCTTGGCTGATTGATGCCACACTAAAATGGCAATTAGGGTAGCGCTTTGCTGCATATTTAACCGCTGATTTTGAAATGTCGACACCGTATACAACAGCATTTGTTTTATTCGCGATTGCTTGGGTATAAAACCCTTCACCGCATCCTAAATCAATAATAGTATTCGCACTTATATTACTGATTATATCACTAAGGCTTTGCTGTAAAAAACGATAATACCCACGCTCTAAAAATGCACGTCTGGCTTGTACCATTTCAAGTGAATCACCCGGTTGTTTTGAATTTTTCTGTTGCACAGGCAATAAATTAACATAGCCTTCTTTAGCAAAATCAAAGCTGTGGTTGTTAGCACAACGAAGTGTTGAATCAGTTTTCAAAAGTGCTAGGTTACACAGCGGGCATTGATATTCAAGACTCATGAGCCTAGGTAGTCCTTATCGTAAAAAGTTTTTACCCAATGCGGGCGATAGGTGATCATAATTGTTATAGCCATGCCGTTGAGCATTGCTTCAGGAAACCAAATTATGGCACTTAAATAAACGTAGTTATCTGCAAGTTCTTGCCAATTGTATTGCCCTATAGCTAAGTAAAATAAAGCACCTAGGCCTATTTTTATACAGGCTATAAATCCTGCGGTTATAAACGCACAAACAAATATATAAACAAAAAAATAGACGAGGTAAATATTGGTAACTAATTATAAAGCCAAGATAGCTCAATAAAATAGGAATAAACGCACCAATAAGCAGTTGTACTGATAACAGCTCAAGTTCAATTTGACCAAAGGCAGCGAGTAGGGCTGTGGCAAGTAGGCTACTTAAAATAGTCAATCGCCAGCCTAAAATTAATGTAGCAGCCGTAACACCTAGTATGTGTAAATCAAGGCCAGTTAAAATGCCAGCCTTTATTCGCCAAAGCACTGCAAACACTAACGCACACGCAAGTACGCCAGTTTGACGGACTGGCGTATTAAGCAATGTTTTATATGTTTTTTTATCAAAGCTTAATAGAGCAATAATAATTACAAGAGCCCAAAGTAGCCCCTGCATTGTTAGGCTGAGCATAATAATTACTTAAATGTTGACCATATAGGGGCATGATCTGACGGTTTTTCAATACCGCGAAGTTCGTAATCAATACCTGTATCTATGCAGCGTGCTGCAAGCTCATTGGTTGCAAGCACTACATCTATACGAAGTCCTCGATTATCTACAAACCCTTTAGAGCGATAGTCAAACCACGAGTATTGATCGTCTGTTTCGGGGTTTTGCTCTCTAAAGGTGTCTTTAAAACCCCAATTGAGTAATGTTGCAAGCCATTCACGCTCTACCGGTTGGAAAGAACATTTACCCGTTTTTAACCAACGTTTAGCATTTACGTCGCCAATACCAATATCTAAATCGGTAGGTGATATGTTGATATCACCCATAACGATGACATCTTGATCGGGTGTGTGATTGGTTTCAAGGTGTGTCATTAAATCTTTATAAAATTGACGTTTATAAGGGAATTTAGTTTCGTGATTAATATTATCACCTTGTGGGAAATAACCATTCATGACAGTAAGGTTGCGACCGCTTTCTTGTTCAACAGTGACGCTTATCATGCGTTTTTGCGATTCATCTGTATCGGTGGCAAAACCTTTTAAGACCGATTTAGGCTCTTTTTTGCATAACATAGCTACGCCATAATGCGCTTTTTGACCATGAAAGTAGACGTGATATCCCATTTTTTGTACATCTTCTAATGGGAATGCTTCGTCGTGAACTTTAATCTCTTGCAAGCCAATAACGTCTGGTTGATGTTTGTCGATAATTGCTTGTAATTGGTGAAGACGAGCACGCAGACCATTGATATTGAAAGAAATCACTTTCATAAAATTTACCTTAAAATTGGTTCTATTTAATAGATTAAATTGTATCAGTAAATACGCGTACATAACATGACTGAATTGAGATAATAGCTGCGCAAATGTTGATCAAATGATGGGTAAAGTTTAAACATTGTGAATACAATATTAATTATTTAAATAAATAAAAAATTCAATTGAACTTAACTTTATTGAATATATAATGCGCGAAATTCACTTGTTTAGCTCGTTCAAATAGGATCTCTCATGAAAACTCAACTACTTTTAGCCACTGCTTTACTAGCATCTGCAACTGCGTCAGCTCAAAGCAATACTTACTTTAGCCAAGATAACAAAATTGAGTCTAAGTTATGTGTACTAAGTGCAAACGAAGGCTTTAGCGTTGCTCGTAAAGAAGCTGCCCAGCACGGTGTTTACCTATCTCGTTTTTCTAAAAGCATTTTATGTAATGGTGAAGATATTCGTGATATTGCTAAAAAAACGACATTAAGCAACGCATCAGTTGAGAAAGTAGAAGTATTTGCAAAAGACGCTCAACAAGAAACTCAATTATGTATGACGGCTTTAAAACAAGGTTTAGCACCTGTTCGTCAAAAAATTGGTAACCTAAACTCATTAAAATGTAATGGTCAAAACGTTACTGAGTTTGTTAAACGCTACCAAAACGCAGCAATCTAATTATTAGCTTAACTATAATAAGTAAATTTGAAATGCCTGGTTTTTACCGGGTATTTTTTTGCAAAAATTACAAGGTTGTTTGCAAAGCTTGCAAGCTTAACTTATTGAAACTGTTTAATAAATATACCGATCGAGATTAAGTTATTGATTATTATAAGTTAACTATTATTGGCATTGGATTTGTATTAGTTAAAGTGACATTTAATTAATTACGAAGGATACGTCTTATGAAAAAGTTAACATTAGCAGCCACTATTTTAGCATCATTAAGCCTAGCGGCTTGTTCATCTAATCAAGGTCTTGAAAGAATAGACAGTGACTTTGCAAGTTTAGATAATGATAGCGATGGCTACATCTCAAAAGTTGAAGCTGATGACGATAGCATTTGGGGCCATTTTTCAAATATTGATACCAATATGGATAACGAAATTAGCCGCAAAGAATTTAACACTTATATGAAGCTTAATAATGGCAAAGTAGCCACTGATTCTGAAGTAAGTGAGTCGGCATTTAAAGCTGAAATTGCTAAATTCGATAAAATTGAAAGCAGTTTTTCAAGCTTAGATAACGACAGCAATGGCTATATCTCGGTAGTTGAAGGTAACGATGATGATATTTCAAATCATTTTGGTTACATGGATAAAAACCAAGATAAGCGCATCAGTAAAAGCGAGTTTATGGGTTACATTAAAAAATACGGTAACGCAGTAGCTGAAGATGATGCATTAGAAGCTTTTAAAAGTAACTAATAGTTACCATTTTAGTAAGTAAGATTAAAGCCAGTGCTAGTCACTGGCTTTTTTGTGTTTTAAATTTAGTTATTTGATAGATATATTTTCCTAGTTTGGTGTTGTTCTGTCATAATAGATAGCTGTGTATTTTTATTTGTTAAGAGTGTGTATGGCGGGTCGGCGAATTAGTGATGAACAACTAGTTGAGATCATTGAAGCAGCTATTTTTGTTGCAGATAAGCCTGTTAGTAAACGCCACCTTAAAGACATCGTATTAATAGATTTAGCTATTTCTATGACGCGAATAAATGACGCAATAGATACAATACAAGAACATTTTCAAACTCGTGGTATTCGCTTAGTTGAAGTTGGTAGTGGGTATCGGTTTCAGGCATGCAGTAGTTTAAGCCCTTGGTTAAATAACTTGTGGCAAGAACGCGCACCAAAATACTCGCGTGCTTTACTGGAAACATTATCACTTATTGCATACAGGCAGCCCATTACACGCGGCGAAATTGAGCAAGTAAGAGGTGTTACTACGGGTTCGAATATTATTAAAACCTTACTCGAAAGAGAGTGGGTTAAAGTGGTAGGGCATAAAAAGGTTCCGGGAAAGCCGGCTTTATATGCAACTACTAAGCAATTTTTAGATTATTTTTCGTTAACTGGACTTGAAAATTTACCTGCGTTGCCAACAGAGCAGCAAAGTAAAATTAACCAGTTATTGAGCGATCCTTCTGTGAGAGAACCATCCGAATGAGTATTATACAAGGTGAAAAGTTACAAAAAGTCTTAGCCCGTGCAGGCGTAGGCTCACGCCGTGAAATGGAAAAATACATTGACGCAAACCGCGTTAGTGTAAACGGTAAAGTGGCAAAGTTAGGTGACCGTGTTGAAGAAACCGATTTGATTCGTGTTGACGGACACAGTGTAAAAATCGAAGAAAAAGCAGACCGTATCTGTCGTGTGATTATGTATAACAAACCAGAAGGTGAGTTAAGCACACGTAAAGATCCTGAAGGGCGTCGTACTGTATTTGACCGACTTCCGCGTATTGATGGCGATCGCTGGATTGCGGTTGGTCGATTAGATGTTAATACATCGGGTTTAATGCTTTTTACAAACGATGGTGAACTGGCAAACCGTTTAATGCACCCAAGCTATGAAGTAGAGCGTGAATACTCTGCACGTGTATTTGGTGAAGTAACCAACGAGACGGTTAAAAACTTACTACGTGGTGTTGAGCTTGAAGATGGTCCAGCCAAATTCACGACTGTAACCCCTATGGGTGGCGAAGGCGTTAACCGTTGGTTTAACGTAACGTTAAATGAAGGGCGTAACCGTGAAGTTCGTCGTTTATGGCAGTCTCAAGATGCAGAAGTATCTCGTCTTATTCGTATTCGTTACGGTAAACTAGAGCTTGATAAGCGCGTGCCACAAGGTGGTTGGATGGAGTATGATTTAGAAACAGTAAACTACTTGCGTAAAACCGTTAAATTAGGCCGCGAAACACAAACTAAGCTTTCTGTTATGCCTGAAAAACGCAAAGATAAACGCGCCAAAATTAACCAAATTCGTAAAGCAGTTAAAAAACACAATCAGCGTGTTAAGCCGACTAAACGTAAATAATCAATTAGTTATTTATTGAACACAAAAAAGCCGCTAATTGCGGCTTTTTAATGTGCTTTTTAAATTATTTAAACTCTAAATTACTTTTTTACTTGAGCATCTAACGATTCGCCATTCACTTCACTTGAATCGTCACTCATCAGATATAAATATGTAGGCATTAAATCCTCTGGTGTAGCAAGTGCGTCTCTATCTTCACCTGGATATGCAGCAGCTCGCATTGAAGTGCGAGTAGCGCCTGGGTTAATACAGTTTACACGAATATTCGTTTTACCTACTTCACATGCCCATGTTTGCATCATACCTTCTACTGCAAATTTTGAGATGGCATAAGGCCCCCAAAATTCACGACCTTTGCGGCCTACACCTGATGATGTAAATACTATCGATGCATTATCAGACTTACGAAGAACAGGAAAAAGTGCTTTAGTGATCATTGCTTGTGCAGTCACGTTTACTTTCATTATGTTTTCGAACGTAGATGAGCAAAAATGTTCAAGCGGACCGAGTGACCCTAAAATACCTGCATTATTAAGCAACCCATCAAGGCGTCCAAACTGATATTCGATTGTTGCAGCAAGGTCACGGTAGTTTTGCTTCGTTGCGCCTTTTAAATCCATAGGGACTATTGCAGGTTTAGGGTAGCCAGCATTAACAATTTCATCGTAAACACATTCAAGTTTATTAGTTGTTTTTCCTAATAAGATAACTGTAGCGCCGTATTTTGCATACGTAATTGCTGCAACTCGGCCAATACCATCACCGGCGCCTGTTATTAAAATAACTTTATCTTTAAGTGCGTTTTCAGCTGCTTGATATGTGTGCATAAAAGTACCAATTCATATAATTTTTTTGATTTTAACATAGCGAAACGTGAAGTAATCGAATTTATTGTAAAATTAGGTGGCGAAAATAGAAACTTTACGTTAAGTTTAACTGGTCTAATGTCTCATTAATAACCTGATTACATTGTTTTAACTTAATACACTGATTAAACACACTATAAAAATAAAATACGTGCGGAGCCAACAATATGAAAAAAATGCTACTTTCACTCTCGGTTACAGCTGCTTTAGCAGGTTGTGGCGGTGGAGAAACGTTAACAGATGTCAAAAACGACACAGCACCAGTTATCCCAACAGCAACAGTTACATTTGATCCAGCAGCAGGTATCTTATCGGTACCTAATGATTTATTAATGAGTGGAACTCAAGACGGTACACTTAATATTCCTGGTGAATTAGATGACAACAATGTGTCTATTTCGCGCGCAGCTTATGCAAACCCTCAACTTGCACTAGGTGCACTTGATGGTTGGTCTTCGCAGGTTCCTTATAAAATCGATTTAACATTCCCACCAAATGTGAGTTTAGATGAAGCGTCTGCTGGGACCCCTGGTACAGTAAGAATTTTTGAAGTTGTAATGGGTGCAAGTTTAACTGATGCAGAATGTTCAGTTGTAGCTGCCGGAACTGCTTGTAAATTGGTCGGTGAGCTTACTTTTGGTGTTGACTTTGTTACTCAAGCTTCAGGTGATGGCGTTGCAATTATTCCTTTAAAACCATTTACCGCAGGTAGCTCATACATCAATGTATTAACTACTGGTCTTAAAGATTCATTAGGGCGCTCTATTGAGCCTTCTTCGACTTATGGGCTGGTTAAACAAGAAGCGCCATTAATTACAGAAGCTCAACTTGGTTTGCAGGGTGCTGTTAACAGTTACGAAAATGTAGTTGTAAGTTCAGGAGATATCACAAAAGAAGATATTATTTTTTCTAGTGCGATGACTATTCAATCAGCAGGTCCTGTACTTGGGACAATTAAAAAGTTACTAGCTGCAAGCTTGCAACAGCCTGCGTTACCAACTCCTGCGCTTCAAGTTCCTGAACAGCCTATGGTAAATGTACAACAAGTATTTGCTTCTCAGGGTGTAGAAGTCTCTGCTGCTTTCTCTGGTGTGCAATATCAAAAAGGTAGCATTATGTTACCGATGTATTTAGGTACGCCAACGGGTACTGATATTAGTGATTTAAGTGATACATATTGGCAAGGTATGTGTGATAACGCGGTGGCAATAATTGGTTATAAGGCCGTTGCAGGCGATGCATTTCCGACAGATCCTATTAGTGAAAATGATGGTTTATGTTCTGCATTAAGTGACGGGCAATTACGTGACTTAGGACTAGATAGCACACGTCATTTAACAAAATACAACTCAATTCCAAAAGTACAAAGCATGGCAAATGTGCCAGTGCAAGTTACTAAACCTATTTTACCGATAATTAATGGTGTCCGTGCACAGTTACAATTAGATCCTATCGCAATGCCTGAAGGTGGATGGCCTGTTGTGATTATGCAGCACGGTATTACAACACAAAAAGAAAGTATGCTTGCTTTAACTGCGCAGCTTTCTATTCAAGGCTTTGCAACGGTTGCTATTGACCATCCAAGACATGGTGAGCGCGGAATAGATGTTGATGGTGATGGAACAGACGACTTCAATGCAACAACGGGTTCTGTGCTTAGTTACATGAACTTAAGTTCATTACTTGTTGCACGTGATAGCTTACGTCAATCGGCTGCTGATTTATTAGGCCTTCGTTTAGGCTTAAACTTTATTAACGATACAACTATTAATAGTAAAGACGTTACCTACATTGGGCATTCGCTAGGTTCTATTGTTGCTCCAGCATTTATTGCTCAAGCTAATACGCCAATGGCAGAAACGCTTGATCCGCTATTTAATGTAAACACGGTAGCGCTTGCAAGTGGTGGTGGCGGTATAGCAAGCTTCTTACTTGAATCTGCTGCGTTTGGTCCATTTATTCAAGGTTCAGTACTTTCACAAGCGGGTACAACAGAAGCTGATGAATTTACTGCATACTTACAAGGAGATGCAGTTTCTAACTGTGGCTCATTAATACCAGACATGGAAGCTTACTTGACATGTGGCTACAACGAATATATTGCATCACTTACCACTGCGGGTGAAACGACTAAACTTACTAACATTCAAGGTGTATTTACACAGTTTGCTTTTGCGGCGCAAACTGCGCTAGATAGTGGCGACCCAACGAACTACGCAGCCACTGTGAAAGCATTAGGTACTCCTATTTATACTAATGTTGTTGTGGGTGATGGTGTTGATAACAAGCCTGACCAAGTGATACCACCAATGGCAGCTAATAATCCTATTTCTGGCACAATTCCATTAGCTAACTTGATGGGTCTTGAGACAGTAAGTTCTTCGCAAGCATTGAGTGAAACACCAGCAAGCTACTTAGTTAAATTTACTAAAGGGCATCATGGTTCTATATTAACACCAGCTCAAGATGCTGCACAGGCTGCAACTGTTGAAGGCAGTGCGGCCGCTAATGCAGAAATGCAGTTGCAAGTAGCTACTTACTTAGCTGCTCGCGGACGGATGTTATTAGTTTCCAACCCTGAGGTTGTGACTGATTAATAACCAGTAAAATAATTAACCTTTAAAAGCCACTGAAAAGTGGCTTTTTTTTGCTTTAAAGCATGCTAAATTAGCTGAAATTTATAAATGGAGAAACCAGTTGGAATTTTTATACGAATACGGTTTGTTTTTTGCTAAAACAGTTACTTTTGTTATCGCTATAGCAGTTATTTTAATGCTAATAGTTGGCGCTGCAGTTAAGCCAAAGGCCAAAAAAGGTGAAATACAAATTGACGATATATCAGAGCAGCTAGTTGAACTTAAAGAAAGTTTTTTACAAAATACGTTGGGTAAAAAAGAGCTTAAAGCGCATCAAAAACAACTTAAATCAAAGAGTAAAAAAGCAGATAAAGATGAGCCTAAACCTCGTTTATATGTAATTGACTTTGTGGGTAGTATGGACGCTCACGAAGTAGAAAGCTTACGAGAAGAAATAACGGCTATTATCTCTATTGCCGATCCAAGTAAAGACAAAGTACTTATTCGTTTAGAAAGTGGTGGCGGTGTTGTACATGGCTACGGACTTGCTGCATCTCAGTTACAGCGTATTAAAAGTGCGGGTATTCCTCTGAGTGTTGCAATTGATAAAGTGGCAGCAAGTGGCGGTTACATGATGGCGTGTGTCGCGGACGAGATACTTGCAGCGCCTTTTGCAATAGTTGGATCTATTGGTGTGATAGCTCAAATACCTAACTTTAATAAAATATTAAAGAAAAATGATGTTGAATTTGAGCAAATAACAGCAGGTGAATTTAAACGCACACTTACTTTATTTGGTGAAAACACAGATAAGGCCCGTGAAAAATTTCGTGAAGAAATTGAACAAACACATGATTTATTTAAAACGTTTGTAAGCACTCAACGTCCAAGCTTAGATATAAACTTAGTTGCGACAGGTGAGCATTGGTTTGCAACTCAAGCGATTGATAAAGGCTTGGTAGATGTTATAAAAACAAGTGATGATGCATTGCTAGAGCAGCAACATGAGCGCCAAATTTATAAGATTAAATACAAAGTTAAAAAAGGGTTGAGCGATAAGCTAGCTCTTGGCTTGAGTAGTGGTGTTAATAAAGTGGGAATAAACTTACTTTCTAAGTTTAAGTCGTTAAATCCTTAGATTAGAATCTTTTTTAGGATTCAGTTTAATTATTTTTACTCGAAAAAAAACCTTGATGGATTGCATCAAGGTTTTTTTATAGCTGTATAAATGTAGCTTATGAGTCAATAGATTTATGATAATCTTCTAAGTCTTTAGCTGCATTAGGGTCGTTAAAGATGCTCTCATCTAGCTCACCTTCAGACTTGGCAACAACACAGGTAACCATACAATCGCCGGTTACATTAACTGCTGTACGTGTCATATCAAGTAATCTATCTACACCGATAATAATTGCAATCCCTTCTACAGGTAAGCCAACTTGGTTAAGTACCATTGCCAGCATTATTAAACCAACACCAGGTACGCCTGCTGTACCTACAGAGGCAAGTGTTGCTGTTAATATAACCATTAAATAATCAGATATTGTCAAATCGACACTAAACACTTGTGCAATGAACACGGTAGCCACACCTTGCATGATGGCAGTGCCATCCATGTTAATGGTAGCACCCAGTGGGATAGTAAATGAGGCAACCGAGTTATTAGCACCTAACTTTTTAGTAGCAGTTTCAAGTGTAATAGGCATAGTTGCGCTTGAGCTCGAGGTACTAAATGCAAATAAGCATGTGTGCTTCATTTTTGCTAAGAAAATAAGCGGGTTTAAGCCCGTTAATATTTTTAAAAGCAATGTGTAGTTTACAAAAGCATGTAATAACAGTGCAAGTACTACAACGCCAAAGTACTTCGCTAAGCTCACAATTAAGTTAAGCTCAATTGTTGTAAACAGTTTTGCCATTAAAAAGAACACGCCATAAGGGGCAATATTCATTAAAAGCGTAACTAGTTTTAAAATCACAGTGTTTAAATCTTCAAATACGGTAGCAACGCGTTTTCCTGCTTTACCACTTAATGCCATTGCTACACCAAATAAAAGTGCAAACACAATAACTTGAAGCATATTGCCTTTGGCCATTGCTTCAAAAGGATTTGTAGGAAACATGTCTATAATTACACGGGCAAGGGTAGGTGCTTCTTTAGCATCGTAGGTTGCATTAGATGGCAAGCTTATACCTTCACCAGGGCTAAATAATAAGGCAAGTGTAATCGCCACTGTTATAGCAATAGCTGTAGTTAATAAATATAAACCAATAGATTTACCACCTAGGCGGCCTAGTTTTTTAGGGTCGCTTAAGCTACAGGTACCACAAACAAGCGATACAAAAACAAGAGGCACAACTAACATTTTCAAGCTGGCAATGAATATTTGACCACCAACATGGAAAATACCATCAACAAAAAAGGCTTTAATTGGCAAAGAGAATAACCCAAGTGGTATTAGATAATCGTCTTCACCAGCTAATATAGCCTGAAATATAAAACCTACTGTAACCCCAAGCGCCATACCAATCATGATGCGAGTGGTTAAACTCATTGAACGGATTTTTGACATATTTCCTGATCTACATTTTATAAATTTGCCATAGACTACCAGCAAGGAAATATTTACTACAGAAAAAGTTAGTATTTATTTAAAAATATTTTGCACAAAAAAGTAATAAAAAACTGTGATTTTAGACTAAGTTATAGGTTAATATTAAGTGTAAATTAATTTTAATTATAATAACAACGCTAGGGAGAGGTTCATGCCTTTAATGCGACTGCTCGGCATTTCATTGCTAAGTTTTTTACTCACAGCCTGTGGTGGCGGTGGGTCACTTGAAAAAGACGGTTCTATAAGTGATGGTGATTCCACTACAGAGGCTGCTACATACTCGGTTTCATTAAAGGGGTATTCTCAAACAGACGCAACAGAGTCAAATTCTGTTACCGCTACCTCCTCTTTAGATTTACGTGCAATTCTTACTCAAGACGGGGTAATTGCTGCGGGTAAGCGCATTACGTTTACATTAGAAGATGAGATTGGTGAACTGTCTCCATCAAGTGCATTAACTCAAAATGATGGTATTGCAACGGTAGAACTTACAGCCGGTGCTCAAGCCGGTGCTGGAGAAGTAACTGCTACTTATACAGTCGATGGTGAATCTTATACAAGTACTTTTGCTTTTCAATCAAGCGGTGGGCAGGGTGATGATACTGGTGTTAGTGGGTCAACAACTCTAACAGTAAATATTGTCGATGAAAATGGTGCTAAGTATTCGGATACAAACCCGGTTACAACTGACAACTTAGGAACGGTTACAGCGACTTTAAAAAATGATGGAGTTGCACTTAGCGAGCAGCTTGTTACTTTTACTACAAACTTCACAGGTAAAATAACGCCAGACTTAGGAACTGCAATTACAAACTCAGCGGGTGAAGCAAAAGTAACTCTCTCTAGTGGTAGTTTTAAAGGCGCAGGTCAAGTTGTTGCAACTTATAATCCTACGAACTCAACAGAAGTGAGTAATACAGCTGTATTTTATTCATCAGGTGATTCTGCACCAGTTGATTTGGCACAATTCTCTATATCAGTAAAGCTCTTAACAGGCTGTAACGCAGGCTGGGACGATAATCGTTCTAGCGTAAAACTTGACCCTACACAAGCAGCATCGGGTTGTACGGTAGCTAATACTATCTCTTCATCAGAACTAGGTGAATTATTTGTTGAAGTCATTGATGAGCAAAGTGGTGAAGGTAGTAAAAATTCACTTGTTAATATTTCAACAAATTTAGGTTCTGTTCTCCCTTCATCTGGGACAGCCCTTACCGATAACTTTGGTATTGCTCTACTAAAATTGCAACCTGGTAATACTGGTGGCGCAGGTACTGTTACTGTAACGTCTGTAGGTGAAAGTAATTCAACTAATTTTGCTGTAGGTATTGCTGATTTAACCCTAGAGGTTGATAACGGGCTAAATAAAGATTCTTCAGGAAATGTTATTCCTTTAAAAGCAGGTGGTAGTACCGTTATTGAAGTAACACTTTTAGATGAAGATGGTAATTTATACTTAACTCCAACAGATGTTGAATTCAGCTCAACTTGTGTAATTAGCGGCGACTCAGTAATTGATGCATCAGTAAAATCATCAAGTGGTATCGCAACATCAACATACCGAGCTACAGGTTGTAGTATTGACGATGATATTAATATCACGGTTGAGACAGGCGGTAAAAACTTTACTGCTACTACGATTATTCCTGTGGAAACATCAGCGGTACAATCAATACAGTTTGTTGATGTCAGTGAAACATTTATTGCATTACCTCCAGGTGAAGGCGGCGCCCCGACTCAATCGATCGTTAGATTTAAGTTAATAGATGCGGATGGACTTGCATCCACGCAGCAACGTATTGATTTCAAGTTAACAGATTCAGTGGGGGCAGCTAAACTGTCACTTAGAACAAGTGATACAAATAATGAAGGCTTTGTTCAGACAACGGTTGAATCTGGCATAGTGCCTGGTCCATTAGTGGTAAAAGCGTGTTTTATTTCTAAAGAAGATGTTAATAATTTACCTGAAGGTGATGATTTAACGTGTTGGGTTGATGATGTAGAACTGTGTACATCAGAACCAAGCAATGAAATTTGTCCAGACGGAACACTTACTTTAGTACCATTAAGCGAGCAGATAAGTTCTGTATCGGCTCAGTTAACTTTAGCTTCGGGCGTAACAGACCAAAACAGTTTTGATGCAAGCCCAAATACGTTCAATACTAACTCACTTAATTATAACGGTGTTTTAAATGATATTACGGTATATTTTGGTGACCAATTTAATAATTATAACGGTGACGGTGTAGAGGCAACTATTTTAGCTGAAGCTGGTGTCATTGGCTCATCTAGCAATGAAGTTACTTGTAAAACTGACGATGCTACTTGTGTTGTAACCTGGCGCTCTCAAGGAGACCGTCCATTTTATGATTACAAATGGGGTAACCGAATTGGCGATATTGACGGGGACGCAACAACTACTGAAGGTATTAATCCAAAAACAGGTATTATAAATTGTGACCCATATTTTGGTATTGCAGCTCCTTGTATAAATGGTATTACACGCGCTAAAAATAATGCTGATGGCGTTGTTATGGGAGGGCGTGTAAGTGTTCTCGCTGTCACTAAAGGACAAGAGAACTTTGTAGATGAGCAAACCACTGATGATGTTAAGCGCACCAATGGCTTGTTTGATATTGGTGAATATTATACTAGTTACGATTTACCTGAAGCATTTATAGATCACAATGAAAATGCTGCCTTCGATAAAGCAAACTGTAGTGATGCAGATGCTTCAAATTATGACCCGTCTACGGATGAATGTTCTGAGTTAATTTCACGAGGTGGTCATAATGAAACATGGCGAGACCTAGATAATGACGGTATTTATGACTTTGCTGATGGCAAATATAATGGCTTATTATGTAGCGAAGCTGCTGAAAATGCAGGTGAGTGTTCTCGTGAGCTAATTGAAGTGCGTAAACAAATTGAATTGGTTATGTCTGGAGATAACCCATATGTTCGTTTTTCTGTGTTGAAAACAACGGATATTCTTGATGCACCGTATCCTGTTTATGTACCAGCAGATTGCTCTGTTTCAGTTACAGCAGTACTTGAGCCATCCGATGTATCTGAGCGTTGTGATATATCAGCAGTTGATTTATCAAATGTTTTTGCAGATAACCCTGAATATGATGAAACGGATCCAGATGAAACTGATCCTCAACTATTGGAAGTTGGCTTATCTGGTATTACAGTTCGTATTCACTACACAGATGAGTTTGGTAATCCACTACCAGCGGGTACAACTGTATCTATAGCCTCTACAAATGGCGACTTATCTATTATCGAAAATAACGCTATTATTCCAAGTACGAATACGGATAAACCAATGTATTCAGATGTTCGTATTTCTCGTGAAGCGGATGGTAATGATAAATTTGACGGTGTACTTTCAATAACATTTGAGTTTACTACTCAGGCTGGTGGCACTAAAACAGTCTCCAAAGGAATCGAAATTTACGATAGTAAATAAGGCTTTATTTTAAAAATGCCAACCTTTAGGTTGGCATTTTTGTTTCTGTTCTATATATTCCACATCAATTAATCTAAAAACACTAGTTTGTTTAATTTAACGACAAAAATTGTTCGTTTATTCAGTAAATACTGAAAAGTTTGTATTAAAAGCTTGTAACAACTAGTGTTTGTAGATATACCTATAAATATTCGCGCCGCTTATGTCGGCAAAACACATTTTCAATATTTGGTTAGAAATAGGCAACTATGGGCAAATCGCTAGTAATTGTAGAGTCTCCTGCTAAGGCTAAAACAATTAATAAATATTTAGGTAATGACTTCATCGTAAAGTCCAGTATTGGGCATGTACGAGATTTACCTACTTCAGGTTCGAGCAAAGCTAAAGTGCCGGCAACTAAAACGCCAGCAGAAGTTCGTAAAATGGAACCTGAAGAGAAAGCAGCGTATAAAAAGCAACGAGATTATACAAACTTAGTCGCGCGTATGGGTATAGACCCAAACCAAGGCTGGGATCCGCATTACGAAATACTGCCTGGTAAAGAAAAAGTTGTTCAAGAATTACAAAAGCTGGCTGAAAATGCAGACCAAATATATCTCGCAACGGATTTGGATAGAGAAGGGGAAGCAATTGCTTGGCACCTTCAAGAAATCATTGGTGGTGATCCTGCTAAGTATAAGCGCGTAGTTTTTAACGAAATTACTAAAAACGCAATACAGCAAGCGTTTGAAACACCTGGCGAGCTTAATACTGATATGGTTTACGCTCAGCAAACACGTCGCTTTTTAGACCGTGTTGTTGGCTTTATGGTATCACCTTTATTGTGGGCTAAAGTGGCCCGCGGACTTTCTGCAGGACGAGTTCAGTCTGTTGCGGTACGTTTATTAGTAGAGCGTGAGCGTGAAATTAAGGCGTTTATCCCTGAAGAATTTTGGGATATTCACGCTGACGTTAAAAATACTGAGTCTGAGTTACGTTTAGAAGTAGCCAAACAAGCAGGAAAGCCTTTTAAGCCTGTAAATGAAGCTCAGGCTAGCGCAGCGGTTAAAAGCCTTGAGAATGCAGAATACAAAGTAATTAGCGTTGAAGAAAAACCAAGTAAAAGTCGCCCAAGTGCGCCATTAATTACTTCAACCATGCAGCAAGCGGCAAGCACACGTTTAGGTTATGGCGTTAAAAAGACCATGATGCTTGCTCAGCGTTTGTATGAAGGCGGTTATATTACGTATATGCGTACCGATTCAACTAATCTTTCAAAAGATGCCGTTGAAATGTGTCGTGAGTATGTAACAAACGAATTTGGTGCTAAATACTTACCAAAAGATCCAATTAGCTACAGCTCTAAAGGCAATGCACAAGAAGCGCATGAGGCAATACGTCCTTCAAGCGTTACCGTGTTATCTGGTCATGTTGAAGGTGTAGACGCCGATGCTAAAAAGCTGTACGAGCTAATTTGGCGTCAATTTGTAGCGTGCCAAATGGTACCTGCTGAATACGATTTAACAACACTAACTGTTGCAGCTAACGACTTCCAGCTTAAAGCGAAAGGCCGTGTGCTCCGCTTTGATGGTTGGACAAAAGTACAACCTGCAATACGTAAGAAAAACGAAGAAGATCAATCACTACCGGCTGTTAAAGAAGGTGAAGTCCTTACTTTAATCGAACTTGATCCTAAGCAACATTTTACTAAACCGCCAGCGCGCTTTAGTGAAGCAAGTTTAGTAAAAGAGCTTGAAAAACGCGGTATTGGTCGTCCATCTACTTATGCGTCAATTATATCAACGATTCAAGATCGTGGTTATGTACGTGTAGAAAACCGCCGTTTCTTTGCTGAAAAAATGGGTGAAATAGTTACCGATCGCTTGGTTGAAAATTTCACTGATTTAATGAACTTTGATTTTACAGCTAAAATGGAAGGCCGTTTAGATGATATCGCTGAAGGCGAGCGTGTATGGACTCAAGTTCTTGATAAGTTTTATGCTGATTTTTCAACGCAATTAACTGTTGCTAAAGACGAGCCAGAGAACGGTGGCATGCGTCTTAACGAGATGGTTGAAACCGATATTGAATGTCCTACGTGTAGCCGAAAAATGGGTATACGAACGGCATCAACTGGTGTTTTCCTAGGGTGTACTGGTTACAGCCTTCCGCCAAAAGAGCGTTGTACTACAACAATGAACTTGGTGTCGGGTGATGAAGCAGTTGCAGCTGATGTAGAAGATGTAGAAACTGAAAAGTTAATGCAGATGAAGCGTTGTCCTATTTGTGAAACTGCAATGGATTCATACCTAATCGACGAAACCCGTAAATTACATGTGTGTGGTAATAACCCGGCATGTAAAGGGCATATAGTTGAAGAAGGTACCTTTAAAATTAAAGGCTATGACGGACCAATTATCGAATGTGATAAATGTGGCTCTGACATGGAACTTAAATCGGGTCGTTTTGGTAAGTATTTTGGCTGTAATAATGACGAGTGTAAAAACACACGTAAACTACTTAAAAGCGGCGAAGCTGCTCCACCAAAAGAAGACCCTGTTCACATTACTGAATTAGAGTGTGAAAAGTCAGATGCGTATTTTGTATTACGTGATGGCGCCGCTGGTATATTTTTAGCTGCAAATACTTTTCCTAAGTCTCGTGAAACACGTGCACCTAAGGTAGAAGAGTTAAAACGCTTTAGAGACCGTATCTCGCCTAAGTTTTATTACTTAGCAGATGCACCTGCTAAAGATCCTGATGGTAATCTTGCTGTTGTACGCTACAGCCGTAAAAATAAAGCTCAGTATGTTATGACTGAAGTTGACGGTAAAGCTACTGGGTGGACTGCTCATTATGAAGCAGGTAAATGGACAGAAGAAGCGAAGAAAAAGGCAGCACCTAAAAAGAAAGCTGCTGCAAAAAAGGCACCAGCTAAAGCAAAGTCTAAAGCGAAAGCTAAAAAAGAAGATGAATAAGCACGTTATCGTTTATTCATAACTTTTTATAGGTTTTAAAAAACCATAAAAAAACCGGAACGCACAGCTTGTGTCTATTCCGGTTTTTTTGTGCCTAGTTAAATGTTTTCGCAACGGCTTTATTAGCAGTACATTCAACTAAGCGTATTGGAGATACCAATTTTATTAAAAAATGGTCATTATATTGCACTAAATAACCTATTCACTGCGTTAAAAAACATTCATATAAAACAACTATATGTCATGCTATTTCACTTGCTATTGAGCTATTTTCTTAGTGCTAAAATAGATCACTAATTTAATGCAATTGGTATGATTAAATCTTAACAGAAGATACTTTTTTATAGCCTTCAGATTCAAGCTCATCATTTACGCATTTTAATACGTAGGCATTTAGCTCTTCATTGCTTACGTCATCATCTTTAGCCCAGTTAACACACATTTCTGTGTATTCTTTTACCATTTCGGCTGAAGCTGTTGGCGCATCGTCTGCTACCGCGTAAGTCGCAGATACTGCAAATAGTGGAGCTACGATTAATGCTAGCAATGCTTTTTTCATTCGTTTATTCCTAAAAAAATGGTGTGATGACTGATTTACCCAGTTTAAGATTAGGTTTAAATCAGTAGTGCCCAATCCAGAACAACTCTGTTGGTATACTGATTTTTAAACGAAAACGAAATAAAAGATAACGAAATTTTTTTATCGTGAGGATGAGTAATTTACTTGTCAGGATTTCGCAGCATTGTGTTGCAGTGGTTTATAAGCTAAGGTCGCTTTTTTTAATTAAAAGACAAATCAATGTCATCACACACCCCTAATAAAAAACCACGCCAAGCTAATAAAGTAGAGCATGCATTAGAATCTTTTATTTTTAAAGGGCGTTGGCTACTAGCCCCATTTTTTGTGGGTTTACTATTTGCAGTTGTACTGTTGTTAATAAAGTTTTTTAAGCAGCTTTATTTAATGGGTATTGCGACATTTACAGCAACCAATCAAGAGTTACTTGTCGGTATTCTAACTTTAGTTGATACGGCATTATTAGCGGGGTTATTGCTGATCATTACATTTAGCGGTTACGAGAACTTTGTTTCTAAGCTTAATATTGATAATCACGAAGACAGACCATCTTGGATGGGAAAGGTTGGTTTTTCAGGTCTAAAGATGAAATTAATAAGTGCGATAGTCGCTATTTCTGCTGTTGAGTTATTAAAAGTATTTATAAACTCAGGCGCATATCCAAGTGATGAGCTACTTTGGAAAGTGACTATTCATGTTACGTTTGTAATGTCAGGCGTTTTATTTGCTTTAACTGACTACTTAAACAGTAAAACCCAAAGTCATTAGAAAATTAAATGCACAAAAAAGCCCAAGTAATTTACTTGGGCTTTTTATGTTTAGAGCTTAGCTGTAATATTAAGTGTAATTATTGATGTCATTAACACTTTGCATAAAAGCAAGCGAAAGGCTCAAGCGTTAGTGTCTCTTGGCTTAATTTTACGCTGTGGTGGCTAAGCTCATTATATTCTTTAACGATTGATGTTGGCATATCAATACTTGTTTGTTGAGAGCTTAGATTAAATATGCACAGCATTTTTTGCGGTCCAAGCGTTCTATAAAAAGCAAGCACAGGCTCAGGCGTTTCAATAAACTCAATATCACCCTCTAGTAAAACAGTTTGGCTTTTGCGCCACGCCATAAACTCACGATAGGCGTTTAAAATTGAGTTGCTATCATTAGTTTGCACAGCGACTGATTGCTGTTTGTGTGCATCATCAACAGGTAGCCAAGGTTTTACGTCACTAAAACCCGCATGAGGTGAATCAGCTTGCTCCCAAGGCATTGGCGTTCTACAGCCATCACGCCCTTTAAAATTAGGCCAAAATGTTATGCCATATGGGTCTTGTAAGTCTTCAAAGGCAACACTTGCTTCACCTAAACCTAATTCTTCACCTTGGTACATACATACACTGCCACGAAGGGAGGCAAGTAGGGCGGTTAACATTTTACACTGCTGAGGGTTTATTTCGCCATTTTCGCTCCAGCGACTTGCTACGCGCTCTACATCATGGTTGCTAAATGCCCAACACGGCCAACCCTCAGTCATACGTTGTTCAAGAGTTTGAACCGTAGTTCTAATATATTCACTTGAATAATCATTTGTTAAGAGCTCAAAGCTATATCCCATGTGCAGCTTATCGCCACCTTGGGTGTACTGTGCCATTGTCGCCAATGAATCCTCTGATGAGATTTCGCCAAGCGATACAGTACCTGGGTATTTATTAAGTAATGTGCGAATGTCTTGCATAAACTCAATATTTTCTGGCTGAGTGTTGTTGTAGTAATGATACTGAAATGCGTATGGGTTATCTTCACTAAAACCACGACCCTGGCGCTTATCTTTTGGTTTAGCTGGGTTATCGCGAAGTTGTGCATCGTGATAACAAAAGTTAATAGCATCTAATCTAAAGCCATCAACGCCTTTTTTAAGCCAAAACTCTACGTTATCAAGTACAGCTTGTCTTACGTCAGGATTATGAAAGTTTAAATCGGGTTGTTCGGTTAAAAAGTTATGCAAATAATATTGCCCACGGCGAGGTTCCCACTGCCACGCGCCACCACCAAAAATAGACAGCCAATTATTAGGTGCTGTGCCGTCACCTTTAGCTTCAGCCCAAACATACCAATCCGCTTTATCGTTATTTTGATTTTCGCGGCTATCTGTAAACCATTGGTGTTGATCTGATGTATGGCTTAGTACTTGGTCAATTATAATTTTAATGTTGCGATCGTGGGCTTGGCTAATAAGTTCATCAAAATCGTTTAAATCACCAAAAAGCGGGTCAATGTCACGGTAGTCACTAATATCGTAGCCAAAGTCTTTCATCGGCGATTTGAAAAAAGGTGAAATCCAAATTGCATCAACGCCTAAGCTTTTAATGTAATCAATACGATTAATAATCCCTTTTAAGTCACCAATACCATCGTTGTTGCTATCTTGAAAGCTACGCGGATAAACTTGATAAATAACCGCACCTTTATACCACTGCTTTTTGGTCATGCTTTTCTCCGTCATTCCACACAGTATTTAGACTATTCTTTATTGTGATTACGATTAATCACGTTATTTTCAAAAAGCATACGTGAAGCCTTTAATTCTGTAAAAAGTCTGCATACGTATGCACTAAAAATAATGCAATAAAATTATTTAAAATAAGCGCTTAGCGCCTCTTTGGCGGTGTTCGTTTTGTGTGTTTAATGTTTACCAATTATGTTATTCATTCATTTTTTAGTTAAATTTAACCTAACAGTTTGTACTATAAAGGAAATATACCCTTGGTTTTACTAAAAATGGTCTGACCAATTTAACACTTAGTGAATGTGCAATTGTTTAAACGTTATATAACAGCGCTAATTAATTTCATCTTGTTTACATTCAAGTAGGAAGGCTATTAGTTTTCTACAGAATAGATTTAATCTATCATGCTCTTTTAGTGTTTTATGTTTTGTTTATTTTTAATGAAATCATATAGTTAAAATTATATGTGTGTAATTTATGTTAATGTTAGGCTATATTGAGATTGTTGAATACGTATGCATAAAGTTGTTAATAAAATAAATCTGGCGTTAATATTCATCCTGACAACAAAATTAGCTCGCCTTGTTTAACTATCACTTAAACATTGAACGCGGGTATCACAATATGGGTAACGGGAAAACATTATGTCTATGTTCAAACCAAGTATATTAACTTTGGCATTAACAGCTGCAGGCTTATCAAGCTTTGCTACACAGGCTGCTCAAGAAGATACAATAAAAAAAGATGATGTAGAAGTTATCGAAGTTAAAGGCTTTCGTGGCAGTGTGGTTGAGTCTATTAACACAAAACGCTTCTCTACACAGGTTGTAGAATCTATATCGGCTGAAGACATTGGCAAATTGCCAGATTCTTCAATTGCTGAATCGATTGCGCGTTTACCCGGTTTAACCGCCCAGCGCTTAGACGGGCGAGCAAGTCGTGTCTCTATTCGTGGTTTTGGCGAGAATGAAAGTGGCACAACGTTTAACGGTCGTGAGCAGGTATCGATTGGTGATAACCGCGGCGTAGAGTTTGACCTTTACCCATCAGAAATAATGAGCGGTGTAACTGTTTATAAAACGCCAAATGCAAGTATTGATGCTGAAGGTATTGCCGGTGTTATTAATATGCAAACCGTGCGCCCTTTAAGTAAAGGCGAGCGTGTTGTGCAAGTAAATGGGCAGTATGAGCAAACCAGCTTTGGTAAATTAAATCCAGACGGTAATGATGACGGTTACCGAGGCACTATTTCATACATCGATCAGTTTGCTGACGATACAATTGGTGTTGCCTTTGCTTTAAATACAATGAGTTCACCAAATCAAGAAAAACGTTGGAACTCGTGGGGCTACCCAGAATTCACTGAAAATGGTAACGATTATTCAATTTTAGGTGGCGCTAAACCATTTGTACGTTCATCAACCCTTGAGCGTGATTCGGCAATGCTAGTACTTGAAGCCGCCCCTACAGATAAACTAAACATGACGTTTGATGCGTTATATGTAGATTTTACAGATGAAAAAATTCTACGCGGTATTGAAGTTCCATTTGCATGGGGTCAAGGTAGTATTGATGCAAATAGTGTTGTAGTTGATGAAGCATCTGGCTTTATAACAAGTGCAGTAACACAAGGCCAACGTGTAGTAGTTCGAAACGATTATGAAGAACGCGAAGCGGAACTTACAGCTTTTGGTTTTAATACTAAATATGATATTGACGATTCGTGGTCAGTAGAGTTTGATGCAAGTTATTCACAAGTAGACCGTAAAATCTGGAGTGTTGAGAGTTACTCAGGTACAGGGCGTGGTGATGCTCGCGGTGTTGCAGATAACTTAGGTTATACATTTAATGGTGGAAATACCGGCGCAAGTTTTACTCATGACTTAGATTATAGCGATTATGGTTTAATACAGTTAGGTGGCCCGCTATCGTGGGGTGCAAGCTCTGCACTTAACGATAAATATGGTTTAACTGGTACTGAGTATGAAAACCAAGCGCAAGATGGTTTTATTAATGCACCGACCATTGAAGATGAGCTATCAACATTAAAAATAGCGGCTTCAAAGGTATTAGAAAACGAGTACATAAGTTCTATTGAATTTGGTATGTCTTACAAAGAACGTGAGAAAACAAAAGATTCAGAAGGTTACTTTATGACGTTATCTAGCTTTTCGCTTGATAACCCAGGCATGCTTAATGTGCCAGAACAGTACCGTAACGGAAGTGTTGATTTAGGTTTTATAGGCATGGGCGATATGATTGCTTATGACGTAAATGGCTTAGTTAACGACGGTTATTACGACTTACTGGCAGAGAGCTTAACAAATACAAGTCATGCGACTAAATCGTGGACTGTAAAAGAAGAAATTACTTCTGCATTTGTTCAAGCTAATATTAATGCTGAAGTAAGCGGCCTTGCATTAACGGGTAACGTGGGCGTGCGTTATGTACAAACTGATCAATCATCACAAGGTAATGCATTTAGTACTGTTGATGGTGTGGTTGTTACATCACCTACAAACATAAGTCATGATTACTCGCACGTATTACCTAGCTTAAACTTGTCACTTGCGATTGATGAGCAACAAACGATACGTTTTGGTGCTGCTAAAACAATTTCTCGTGCACGCTTAGATGAAATGAATTCATCAGTTAATGCTTCATATAATCAAACACCTGATGAAAATGGCAACTATTGGTCTGTATCGGGTGGTAACCCAAATTTAGAACCTAAAGAAGCAACCGGCTACGATTTTACTTACGAGAATTACTTTAGCGATGAAGGTTACTTCTCTGCTGCGTTTTTCTATAAAGATTTAACTCAGTGGATTTTTGACGGCACGTATGCAATTGATATGTCAGGTGTAGCTGACCCTTCAACAGGTGAAGTTCCTGCAACATCATCAGGTACAGGCAGCGGTAAAATAAATGGCGGCGGTGGCGATTTATATGGTTACGAGCTTTCACTAGCGTTACCATTTAAAATATTCCATCCATCTCTTGAAGGTTTTGGTTTAATTGCCAGCCATACTGGTATTGAGTCTGATATTGAAGATCAAAACGGTAACGATTACGAGCTACCAGGTCTTTCGGATAAAATTCAAAGCTTAACAGTTTACTACGAAATGCATGGTATGCAATTACGTACCAGTATGCGCAAACGCAGTGCCTTTAAAGGTGATGTATATGGTTTAGGTTTTAACACTGAACAAGTTGATATTTTAGGTGAAACTATTTGGGATGTTCAAGCAGGTTATGACTTCTCTGAGGCCGGCATTGAAAGCCTTGAAGGTTTATCTGTTCAGTTTCAAGTACAAAACTTAACTGAAGAACCGTTTACGTCACTTTCTGGCGATAATGCTCTACAAGTACGTGACTACCAAGATTACGGTCGTACTTACTTGTTAGGCTTTAGTTACAAGCTATAATAAAAGTTGTGTGTAGAAGCCCTTGTGATTTGTTTTACAAGGGCTTTTTTATAGCTAGTTTATCAAACACTGATTAATACCAATTCGCTTAATTAAGTTTATTGAGCGCTGTATTAAAGCGTGGGCAATAATATGAAACCAATAAAACATGTCGTAATTGCAGGCGGTGGTACCGCAGGGTGGATAACAGCAGCACTGCTTAATAAAGTGTTAGGTAAAGTAATTAATATCACACTAATAGAATCATCAGCTATTGGTACGGTAGGAGTGGGTGAAGCAACGATACCGCCCATTATTCAACTTAATAACGCGCTGGGTATAAACGAGCAAGATTTTATTAATGCCACTAATGCTTCAATAAAATTAGGTATAGAGTTCGAAAACTGGAAAACGCCAGGGCATAGCTACATGCATGCGTTTGGCTCGTTCGGTAAAAACTTTCCCTTCTGCGATTTTTATAACTTTTGGCTAAAAGGTCAAATTACGGGTTGCGAAGACGACTTATGGGATTTTTCACTCAATTACCAAGCGGCTAAACAGCATAAATTTGCACCCCTCAATACAATTCCTAATACCCAACTACCTGGGCTGAGTTACGCATATCATTTTGATGCGACGCTTTACGCTGAATACTTAAAAAAGTTGGCTATATCGCGCGGTGTTAAACACATAGATGCAAAAATAAGCCACGTTGAACAATGCGATACAGGCAATGTTAAAAGCCTAGCACTGGATAACGACAGTCAAATTAGTGGGGATTTATTTATAGATTGCACCGGGCTGCGTGCACTATTAATTGAACAAACACTAAATACAGGTTTTATTGATTGGTCTCATTACTTACCATGCGATAGTGCAGTAGCCGTACAAACAAAAAGTACTCATGAGCTTAAGCCCTATACGCGATCTATTGCACATAGTGCTGGTTGGCAATGGCAAATACCACTGCAAAATCGTATTGGTAATGGCCTTGTTTATTGCAGTAGATACTTGTCAGATGATGATGCTAAGCAGTTACTGCTAAAAAGCTTACCCGCTGAGCCAATTACAGAGCCCCGTATTATAAAATTCAAAACAGGTCGGCGTTTAAAGCAATGGCATAAAAATGTGGTGTCGGTTGGCCTCTCAAGTGTTTTTTTAGAGCCGCTAGAGTCAACCAGTATTCATTTAATTCAAACTGCGGTTACGCGTTTAATTAAGTTATTTCCACACAACGGTATTAGCGATGCGTTAGTAACGGAGTTTAATAAACAAAGCGTTATTGAATTAGAGCACATACGTGATTTTATTATTTTGCATTATAAACTCACCGAGCGAGAAGACTCCCCGTTTTGGCGTCAATGCATACAAATGGATATACCAAATTCCCTTACCCATAAACTGAATTTATTTAAACACACAGGCAAAGTAATACGTGAAGATGATGAACTATTCGCCGAAGTTGCTTGGCAGCAAGTCATGATAGGGCAAGGGCTTATCCCTGATGACTATAACAGTATTGTTGATTCACTAAGTGATGATCAACTGAGCGATTTATTTTCTACTTTAAAAACGTTGATCAGCTCAACTGTAACGCAATTACCAACTCACCAGAATTTTTTAGCCAGCATTAAAAAGGTATAACAATGCGATTTTTAAACACACTTTTACTAGTAAGCGCATGTAGCTTACCAAGCTTTAGTTATGCACTTAATGTAGAGCCTGCCAATTGGTGGGTCGGAATGAATAAAAATAACATTACAGTACTCGTGCATGAGCAAAATATAGCTAACGAAGAATTTAAATTAGATAAGTATAAAGGGGTTGAACTTAATAACGTAACACGTACCGACAACCCTAATTATGCTTTCCTTCATTTAAATATTAGCGATAACGCCAAAGCAGGAACGCTCAAGTTTAACAGCACTAATACAGCGCATAGCTTTGAGTTTCCTTTATTTACCCGAGATAAAAATAGCGCGCAACGCCAAGGTTTCACAAGTGCAGATGCTTTATATTTAATTAACCCAGATCGCTTTGTAAATGGCGACTCCACAAATGACACCGTTAAAAGCATGCTAGAAGCTGTAAATCCAGGTTTTAAAGGCGGGCGACATGGAGGGGATATTCAAGGTGTTATTAACGCATTACCGTATTTAAATAATTTAGGTGTAACACAGCTTTGGCTTACTCCAGTGCTTGAAAACAACATGCCAGATTACTCTTATCATGGTTACGCGATTACAGACTTTTACAACGTTGATCCGCGAATGGGATCGAATAACCTATACAAAACGTTATCAATAAAGGCTAAAGAGCAGGGCATTGGGCTTGTTATGGATATGGTGCTTAATCACTTTGGTGCTGAGCACCCGTGGATGAAGGATAAACCAACTCAAGATTGGATTAACTTTAATGGGCAGTTTGAAAATGGCAAAAATGCCACAAGCCATGCGCGCCAAACAATTCAAGATCCACACGCAAGTAACTACGATAAACGCCAGTTTAGCGATGGTTGGTTTGTCGCTAGCATGCCCGATTTAAACCAGCGCCAACCATTATTAAATGAGTATTTAATTCAAAATGCAATTTGGTGGATTGAATACGCAGATTTAAGCGGTATTCGTGTAGATACCTATTCTTATTCAGACAAAGCATTTTTAAGTGATTGGACCAAGGCCATTATGGATGAATACCCACACTTTAATATTGTTGGCGAAGAGTGGACTTCAAACCCTGCAATAGCGTCGTATTGGCAGCGCGGTAAAGTAAATCAAGATGGGTATGTGTCAAGCTTACCCAGTGTGATGGACTTTTCGTTGCAAGAGGCGGTAATTCGAGCTTTAAATGAAGATGAAAGTTGGAGCACAGGCTGGGTTAAAGTATATCAGTCATTGGCTAACGATTTTTTATACCCAGACACCAATAACATTATGGTGTTTGCTGATAACCACGATATGAGCCGTGTATATACGGAGCTTGGGCAAGACTTAGCTAAAACTAAAATGGCGATGACTTTGTTTTTAACAACGCGCGGCATTGCTCAAATATATTATGGAACCGAAATATTATTGGATAATACGCCGAGTAAAGATCATGGTGATATACGCATTGATTTTCCTGGTGGGTTCAAAAATCAAAACGCTAATGCGTTTACTGGAGTCGGGTTAAGTAAAGATCAGCGCGATATGCACGAAACTATAAGCACGCTACTTAACTTTAGAAAGCAAAGCCCGGCGCTTGCAAAGGGTAAGCTCGTTCATTTCAGTCCGAATAATGGTGTTTATAGTTATGCTCGTGTTAGTGATACGCAAACAGTATTAGTTTTTATGAATAAAAACAAAGTAAAACAAAAGCATAATCTTGATTACATGCAAGAAGCCATACCAAAAAATGCCAATGCGCAGGCATTATTCACACAACACACTTTTAAACTAACTAACAGTATTAACTTAGAGCCAATGGCTGCTACGGTATTAGTGATTAATACGCCGTGAATGTTTAAGTGAATACGTATGCAGCAACTGTATGCTTGCTGCAGATATCTTTAGTATAAAGCTATAACACTACTGACAAAAAGACACACAATGAAAAAATCAGTTTATGTACCCGCATTACTGTGTAGCGCACTTATAACAAGTGCGTGCTCAGACAATAATGAAATCGAACAACAGCAAGCCGCTAAACAGGCGCAAAATGAGTTAACAAAGCCTGTTGTATACCAAGTATTTACACGCTTATTTGGTAACACACAGACCGCGAATGTGCCCTGGGGTACAAAAGGGCAAAATGGCGTAGGTAAATTTGCCGACTTTAACGATGTTGCACTTAAAGGTATTAAAGAATTGGGGACAACCCATGTTTGGTATACCGGTGTTTTACATCATGCGCTAGTGGGCGATTATACCGAGTATGGGATTACGCAAGACGACCCTGATGTAGTTAAAGGCCGTGCAGGTTCACCTTATGCAATAAAAGATTACTACGACGTAAACCCAGATTTAGCCATAAATGTGACCAATAGAATGGGTGAGTTTAGTGATCTGATTGAGCGTACTCATGGGCATGGCATGAAAGTGGTTATAGATATTGTACCTAACCATGTGGCTCGTAATTATAAATCAGTAGCAAAACCCAAAGGAATAAAAGACTTTGGTGAGCAAGACGACACCAGCAAAGAGTACGATAAAAATAATAACTTTTATTATGTACCAGGTCAGTCTTTTCAGGTTCCAACATCACAAAGCTATACAGTTTTAGGGGGTAATACTCACCCTTTAGCTGACGGTTTTTTTGATGAAACGCCAGCGAAATGGACGGGGAATGGCGCGCGTGCACCCAAGCCAGATATTAACGATTGGTACGAAACCGTAAGAGTGAATTATGGCGTTAAGCCTGATGGCAGCTATGACTTTCCTGTATTACCTAAAGAGCTAGAAAACCAAGATTATCGCGCTCATTATGCGTTTTGGCAAAATAAAGAGCTTCCTAATAGTTGGTATAAATTTAGAGACATCACTTTGTACTGGCTTGATAAAGGCGTAGATGGCTTTAGGTACGATATGGCCGAAATGGTGCCGGTTGAATTTTGGAGCTTTTTAAATTCATCAATAAAAATGCAAAAGCCCGATGCGTTTTTATTGGCTGAAGTTTACAACCCACAAATGTACAGAGCGTATATTCAGCAAGGAAAAATGGATTACTTGTATGACAAAGTCGGCTTTTACGACACATTAAAAGCCATTATGCAGGGTAAGCAAGCGGCTAATACTATTTTTGCAGCCCAAAGCCAAGTGGCTGATATTGAAGCGCACATGCTGCACTTTTTAGAAAATCACGACGAACAACGCATTGCGAGCCCTGATTTTGCAGGTGATGCACGCTGGGGGAAACCAGCAATGGTCGTTTCTAGCTTAATGAGTCGCGCACCTACTTTATTATATTTTGCCCAAGATGTGGGGGAGGACGGATCTGAAAACGCAGGTTTTGGCACATCTACTCGCACCAGTATTTTTGACTATATTGGTGTACCAGCGCATCAAGCATGGATGAACAACGGCAAATTCGACGGCGCTAACTTATCGAGCGAGCAAGCATCACTTCGTGATTATTATAAATCAATAATGGCTCTCAATAGTTTGCCCGCTGTTGTAGGTGGAACCATGTCAGAGCTTTCACTTAGCAATAGCGAACGCGTTGTTGGTTTTGTACGCTCGCTGGGACAGCAATCTATTTATGTTTTTAGTAATTTTAGTGAGGAGCCACAAACGGTATTAATTAATTTAACACCAGAGCAAGCAAATACCTTTGAGCGAAATAAACCGCTACACGACTTACTTGAACAAAATACGGTAAAGATCATCACTGACAAAGAAGTTACAAAGCTTATGCTTTCGCTAGATGCATTTAGTAGCGCAGTTTTAACTAATAAGGCTAATCATGAATAATCAAAATAATAATTATGACAGCAACAAACCAAATCTAAGTTTTTGGCAAATATGGAATATGTGCTTTGGCTTTTTAGGTATTCAATTTGGTTTTGCACTACAAAACGGCAATGTGAGCCGTATTTTTCAAACCCTAGGCGCACAAGTGGATGATATTCCTATTTTATGGGTTGCAGCACCGCTAACGGGCTTAATAGTGCAACCAATAATTGGTTATTGGAGTGATAAAACATGGGGGCGTTTTGGTCGTCGTCGTCCATTCTTTTTCATAGGGGCGGTACTTACTACTATCTCACTCTTTATCATGCCGCATTCACCAACCCTTTGGATTGCTGCAGGTATGTTATGGATTATGGATGCCTCAATCAATGTCACTATGGAACCTTTTAGAGCACTTGTAGGCGATAACCTGCCAGAAAAACAACGCGCTACAGGTTACGGGTTACAAAGCTTTTTTATTGGTATTGGTGCGGTATTAGCCTCAGCGCTACCATGGATGATGACCAATTGGTTTGATGTAAGTAATACCGCTGCGCTAGGGCAAATTCCTGAATCTGTTAAATATTCAT
This sequence comes from Pseudoalteromonas sp. BSi20429, assembly GCF_000238895.1. NCBI lineage: Bacteria > Pseudomonadati > Pseudomonadota > Gammaproteobacteria > Alteromonadales > Pseudoalteromonadaceae > Pseudoalteromonas > Pseudoalteromonas sp. BSi20429. The sequence goes on from NZ_BADV01000036.1 coordinate 108,806, forward strand.
TTTATTGGGGTGGGGTCGTATTGCTAGTCGCAGTTCTTTGGACAGTTATGCGAACCAAAGAATATAGCCCTGAGCAATTAGCTGCTTTTGAAAACCACACTGCCAAACCAACTAACACAGTATTAGTAGATATCAACTTCAATAAAGGTGCCATTATTTTTGTGGTGCTAGGTTTAGCAACCCTTGCATTAGTAATGGGTTTATCGCTTGAAAAAGAGTTATACCTACTTGCTGGTGGCTTACTAGCGTTTGGTATTGTGCAGTGGATAGCAAGCGCATTAAAGGCTGCTAACAAAATACAAGGCGGTTTTTACCAAGTAGTACAAGATGTATTTACCATGCCAGAGGCAATGAAGCAGCTTGCTTGGGTGCAGTTTTTTAGCTGGTTTACGTTATTTGCTATGTGGATATACACCACAGCCGCAGTAACAAGCTTTCATTACGGCAGCAGTGATGCAACAAGTAAAGCCTTTAACGATGGGGCTGATTGGGTTGGTATTTTATTTGCAGCTTACAATGGCTTTGCGGCTATTGCCGCTATGTGTATTCCATTTTTAGTTAAAAAAATGGGCTTAAAAGGCGCACATTGCTTTAACTTATTACTAGGCGCATTGGGCCTTGCGAGCTTTATGTTTATAACAGATCCAAAAATGCTCCTTATTCCAATGATAGGCGTTGGCTTTGCATGGGCTTCTATTTTATCGCTTCCTTATGCAATGTTAAGTAATGCACTACCGAGTAATAAAATGGGCGTGTATATGGGTATTTTTAACTTCTTTATTGTTATACCGCAATTGCTTGCCGCTAGTATTTTAGGGCTTATTTTACGCCACGTATTTTCTAACCAGCCTATTTACGCATTATTAATTGGTGCTGCATCATTCGTTGTTGCTGCGATTGCTGTAATGCGCGTTAAAAATTCAAACTAAGGGTCACACAATGAAAAAATATAACCTTATTACTACCGCTCTTTTAACTTTGGGCTTAACAGCCTGTGGTGCACAAAATACGAATAACGAGAATATTGACGCTACAGTTTCAGCCGCTCCTGGCGCACCAGGTGCTGAACCATATTGGGCTTACGCGGGTAAAACCGGAATTGGTACTTCTTTTGAGCAATACCAAAACGGCCAATATAATAACAACGCTGCGACAGGTGAAGTATCAAAAGTATGGTTTTCAATTGCCAAAGGTATGATCACCGAAACTATGTTTGGACTCATTCACCAAGCGCAAATTAAAGATATGCAGTTTGTAGTAACCGGTAAAGATTTTACAGTCACTGAAGCTGACGACTTAGACGTTACAATTGATTACTTACATAAAGACGATAAAGGCAGACCACTATCGCTTGCTTACAAAGTAACAAGTACAGATAAGAAAGGGCGTTTTACCCTCGAAAAACACATATTCACCGACCCTGACGGACAAACATTGTTTGTACGCAGTATTTTTAATACATCACTTAAAGGCGTGAAAGCGTATGTTGCTGTTAACCCTTATATAAACAACAACGGCTTAGGTGATTTTGCAAAAACCACTGAGCAAGGCTTAGTAGCATGGGAAGATGATAATTTTTTAACGTTGCAATCATCTACGTCATTCAAAATGCAAAGTGTAGGCTTTACAGGTGTGAGCGATGGCATCACCTCACTTAAAAAACAACACACACTAAGCAAAAAATATTCAAACACAGGCGATAAGGCCGGTAACGTCACTCTGCTGGCAGAGCTTGGTACTATCGATAGTAATACCACATTTGATTTAGCACTAAGCTTTGGTAAAACGCAGCAGCAAAGCCAGCAACAAGGTGCACAGAGCTTATCTAAAGGTTATCAAAATGTGCTTGATGCCTACAACGGTAAAGGTGAAGCGCTAGGCTGGGAAGATTATTTACAAAGCCTTGAGCCATTAAATACAATGGTTAAGCAAACAGCCGATGACGGTAAGCTACTTTATACCAGTGCAATGGTACTAAAAGCGCAAGAAGACAAAACTAATGCGGGTGCGCTCATTGCCTCACTTTCTAATCCTTGGGGTGAAACTGTTTCAGCCAAAGAGGGTTCGACTGGTTACAAAGCGGTATGGGTTCGTGATTTTTATCAAGTAGCTATGGCATTTATGGCCTTAGGCGATACCGCCACTGCAAAAACGGCCTTCGAATACCTTGAAAAAGTACAAGTTACTAGCAAAACCCCCGGTAACAATGGTGATACAGGATGGTTTTTACAAAAAACACATGTTGATGGCGAACTTGAATGGGTAGGGGTACAGCTAGATCAAACAGCTATGCCAATTATGCTTGCGTGGAAGTTACATCAAGCAAACGTACTAAGTGATAACGAACTTAAAGATTGGTACGCACGCATGCTAAAACCGGCAGCTGACTTTTTAGTTGATGGCGGAAGAGCTAAAATTTTATGGAACGACATGCAAATCACTCCACCTGCAACACAGCAAGAGCGCTGGGAAGAGCAAAGTGGTTATTCTCCTTCTACAACGGCTGCCGTTGTTGCTGGCCTTATAACAGCCAGTGACATAGCAACACTCAGTGGTGATACTCAAAATGCAGATCGTTATTTAGCAACGGCTAAAAAGTACAACAGTAATATAGAATCGCATATGTTTACCACCGAAGGTAATTTAAAAGGTGATAGCACCGATGGCGAGTATTTTATTCGTATAGGTCAAGACACCGACGCTAACTCTAATACTAAAATTAACGCCAACAATGGCCGTAAAGGTTTTAACAAAAAGCAGATTTTAGACGGTGGTTTTTTAGAATTAGTCCGCTATGGAGTAAGAAGTGCCAACGATTCAAGTATAGTTAAAACCCTGCCTGAGTATGACGACGAAACGCTTGAAGATAACTTACAAGTTAAATACAGCTTTACCTTTACCGATGGTAGCGGCACATTTGCAGGCTATCGCCGTTATGGCAACGACGGTTACGGCGAAGATGAGACCACAGGTACTAATTACGCCGAAAGCGGGAGCAACACGCCAGGCCAACGTGGTCGTGTATGGCCATTTTTTACAGGCGAACGCGGACACTATGAAATAGCGGCCGCAAACGCAAATAATACGCTAGATGATGCAAAACAAGCGGACATTAAAAATAGTTACGTAAAAGGTTTAGAGCAGTTTGCCAATAGCGGCATGATGCTACCTGAGCAAGTATGGGATGGCGTTGGCGTAAATAAAGCAGGTTATGAATTAGGCGAGGGCACAAACTCAGCAACACCTCTAGCTTGGACACATGCAGAATACATTAAGCTTGTACGCTCACTCAGTGATAAACAAGTTTGGGACTATTATCCGGTGGTAGCTGAGTCGCTTAAAGACTAATATAAAGCATGCTGTAGTTATTAAAAAAGGCTTCTAAATAAATTTAGAAGCCTTTTTGTTATGTACTCACTTAATATTAAAACAAAAGAATGCTCTTCAAATAAAATGAGTGTCACTTTTTAGTTACATTATTTGAGGCCACACTTATTATCAAACCATGATAACAACTCGGTATAAAATTCTTTTTTATGATCGTAGAAAAGCGTATCAGAAAAGTGATCGGCATCTTCAAGCTCAATATATTTAAAGTCTTTTTTGTACTTTTCAAGCTCAGATACGAAGTCTCTACTGTGTTTTACTGGAACACGACTGTCGATATCACCATGCACAACCAGTATAGGAATATTTACTTTATTTACTTGCTCTACAGGGGATACACCTGTAATCGTAGGGCGTTGTAAAATACTTAAAAAGCGATTTTCGTTAAGAGTTGCATTAATACGGCTTAAATCACTTACCCCTGCACCGGCAACAACACATTTATATATGTTGTTTTCACGCATAGATGCAGCAAATGCAGCGTAACCACCATAACTCCAACCAAATAAAGCAAGCTTATCTTTTGTTGCTAAACCTTTATCTATTAAATATTGTGCGGCGTCGTCTAAATCATCTTGTTTTTTCAAGCCCCAGTTATTATCACCGGCTATCCAATGCTCCAGACCGTACCCCGTAGAACCACGATAGTTTGGTTGAATAACTACGTAACCATGATAGGCGAGTAACTGCGCCCAGTCATCAAATACAACAGAGTCACGCACCCAAGGACCACCGTGAGGAAGTACTATCGCAGGGTAAGGACCTTTAGTCGCAGGAATAGTTACATATGCTTTTATTTTACGTCCATCTCTTGCTTTATAAGAGATATATTTAACGGATCCTAATTTACTTTTATCAATAAACGGAAGTCGGTCACCAATTTTAGTCAGCTTCTGCTTATTAGTAACAATGTAATAGCTGCCTGGGTTATCGTCAGCAGATACTCTGACCACTAATACGTTATCGTTATCAGAGCTACTAATGATTTGTACAAATTTATCTTTAAATAAAGAAGCAACAGATTCGTTAAGTGCTTGAAGGTTTGGGTCTGTGAAATAAAACTTAGGCTGCTTGGTTGTATAGCGAAAGCCTTGTAAAGTACCGTCGGTATCAAGTATAACACCGTCTGTATCTACAGATTTAAGACCAAATTGACGTTCAGAATACTGACCTGTTTTAATATTGTAAATATAAATGCCAGTCGTATTTTCGCCTAAGTTGGCGTTAACATAAACTTCGTTAGGATTACCTTTTGCAAATCCTAATATCTCAAAGTTTTCACGCTTTTTAGGACTAACTTGCTTAATTACTTTCCAATCATCATTGCCTTTATCTCGGGCATAATAATCGATTGCGTTATCAGATTTATTCCAACCTTGGGCTATTCTTATTTCACCATCGTAGTCAGAAACAAACGAGCCTGATACTTTTTCATTTCCGCGCATTACAGTAACGCTTCGTCCAGTGTTAATATTAAATCTCACTACATCTGGAATGTAGTTATTATTAATATCAACTTCTACAAGTACTTCATCTTTTTTGTCTGGAAGTATATTTATTATATTAAATTGAACATTTCGCTTTTTCTTAAATGGTAATAACCAGTCGCCTTTACCATCTGCATCAGTTATTGCAAACTTATTAACCCAGTATTTGCGGCTTCCATCTTCTAGTATTTGTCTAAACATAACGCCAATTTTTGCATCGTTTAACCATACGATGGAAGATATCAGCATTTTATCAGCGCCCAACCTTACGGGGGCTGCTTCTAGGTTATTTGGATCTCTTATCTCAATTATATAGTCACCATTTTTGGTAGTCGCTCTTAAAATAGCAAGCTTCTTACCATCAGGTGATGCTACAACACTACGGATAGCCGATGACATTGAGAAAGCATCGATACTGCTCACTTGTGTCGCATCTTCAGTTTCGCTATTAGCGAAAGAAGATAGGCTTAGTAAGGTAAATCCTACTAACATTCTTTTTTTAAGTTTCATTTTTTATTCCCTCAAAAAAAATGGCCTAAAATTTTAGGCCATCTGGATTGAATATATACTCAGCCAATTCTAATTAAAAAGAAGCTGTAAAACTGATGTATGGGCTACGTCCTGAAGTATCATAACCAACACCTAGAGGGATGTTAGTATTTGAGAAAGACCCACTTGGATCTACTTTTGGTGGAGCTTCATTAAATACGTTACGTACACCAAAGTTCACTTTATACGCATCGTTAGACCAAGTCATACCGATGTTATGTACAAAGTAGTCATCAGTGAAACCAACAGGGCGACATTTAAGTGGAGCACCATTTGCGTCAGTTAAACCACGACAACCTGCAGTACCTTCTTCGAATTCACCTAAATCATCTTCATCTTCACGACCTTTACCGATGAAACGTGTTTCCCAGTTAAACCTAAAATCAGAATATTTAAGTTGTAAGCGTGCTGTACCGCGCCATTCTGGTGAATCTGGCTCACCCATATTGTCATCAATAGTACCAAGTACATCAAAAACTTGCTCTGTCATACGCGTAGCTTGAAGGTCTAGTGTAATACCTAAGTTTTCTTCTGCAATTACCGTATCTGTTTCAAAGTAGATATTGTAATCAAAACCTTTAGAAGAGATTAAACCAATATTGATAAAGCTAGCATCAACTAAATCAATTTGACCATTTTCGTCACGGCCGATACGGCTACAGAAAGCATCATTACCATCAGCAGAATAACACTGACCAATACTGTAACCAGCGCTTGGCTCTGCAATACTATTTGTTACTTCAATATCAAAACGAGTTAATGACATTGTTAAATCAAATGCATCAGTGAACGGTTGTTCAAAGATAAAACCGTATGTTTTAGCCACTGATGTTTCAGCACTAAGCTCAGTTGTACCGCCAGTTTCAATCTCAGCGCTATAAGTAGCAGTATATGAATCAGTCCCACCTTGACCTAAACCAAGAGTGGTTGGATCAATACCTGATGCTTGACAAGCGTTTAGTACCGCTGTATCACGTGTTTCTTCAGCTGCATTATATGTAGCTGCTGAACCTGGGTTCAATGGGTCTATATTACGAGCATCTTCCGGAACAACACATGGATCGGCAACTGTATTAAAACCAGACGTACCGTTTAAGAAACGTTCACGTAAGTTTGGCGCTCTATAAGAAGTACCTTTTGTAGCACGAAGAGTAAACCAATCAACAGGACGGTAGATAGTTTTAAGACTATAAGTTGATTCAGCATCGTAGAAAGATTCTTCAGAAACACGGCCAGAAGCTGTAAATGTAAGTTCTTCAGCACCTTTAACTCCTTTAAGTAAAGGGAAGTCAACTTCTGTGAATATTTCTTTTAGATTACGAGAACCATCAGCGCCTTGGTCAGCAAAGTAGCCCCATAGTAAGCCTTGTGATGCTGCTGCATTAGGATTTGATTCAATCTCATCACGACGATATTCAATACCAACGATACCTGCAACAGTTTCGTTATTCCATGGTAGTGCAAAGAAGTCACCACCCATGAATGCATTAAAAACAAACTGGTTTACTTTAGTTTCGATGTCGCGATCAATAAATAAATAGGCCGCTTCTTCAGGTGAAAGCGTACCGCCACCTTCTTGGTAAATACTGTCTGCAAATAAATTAACAGGAACACATCCATCAGAACCGGTACCACAGGTAACAGTACCATCATCATTAAGAACAGCGGTTTCTAATGAGTTAATTAAGCGCTCTTCATCAATACCAACACGGTGGTCAGTACCTTTAGATGCGCTGTACGATACAGACGCGTCGTAGTACCAATTGTCTAAACCAATGTTTTCAAACATACCGAGGTTACCAGTAACACCGGTAACTAAACGATATTGTGAAACTTCAACTTCAGTTTGATCACGGTCACCACGAATATTGATGATTGGCTGAACGGCCTCAGGTCCACCAGGGCCCACACCTAACACGCCAAAACAGTCAATACCGTTTGTTCCACAAGGGTTATATGGGTTTGATGCCGCTACTTGTTGAAATATTTGTGCACCAGGGCTAAAAATTGGTGATTTACGACTCGCATATAAACCTTCGTAGTAGAAAGTTGTATCGTTATCATCTTGGAAGTTATATTCACCATTAAGCATTAGTGAAATACGTTCATTTTTACTTCTGTAATCACCACTTTTGTAGTAATCAGATTGTTGGAAAGCGTATAGAGGGTCTTGGAAATCAACGTCACGGAAACCATCTCCGTTACCATCAACAAATACACCATCATTAATACCATCGCCATCGAAATCGCCAGCTACCCATGAAGGTAAAAACCCTTCAAGACTTGATGGTACAGTTGATTCGCTGAAGTTTGGAATACCAGTGTTTGTAAAGTTAGGAGTGTAATAAACACTACCAAAGAAAGAAGGTACGCTAATACGATTTGTTAGAGGGAAAATATCACATGAATCTTCACCACTCGCCACAGGACCATAGCCACTGTTTCTCGTTACGATACTGCCATCTTCAGCTTCCCAAATACGCTCTTCACACCCTTTAACAAAAGGGTTACCAGATAAAGATTGAGATTTTTGTTCTGAATATTCAACGCCTACAGTGATGAAACCATTATCCATGGTTTTGCCCCACATACCCGAAAGTACAGTTTCTTCACCGCCTTCACCTTTAGGTTGACGATAAGATGCATCAAAAATAAAACCTTCAACATCTTTTTTCAATATTACGTTAGCTACACCAGCTACCGCATCAGAACCATAAACGGTTGATGCGCCATCAAATAAATTCTCTACACGTTCAATCATTACGCCAGGTATTAAATTCAAATCAGGGGATGTTGGTGCACCACCAACGCCAGCAGGAGCCATTCTTCGGCCATTAATAAGTACAAGAGTTCGTTCAGCACCTAAACCACGAAATCCGATTGTTGCAGCGCCCGGACCGTTATCTAGTACAAAACCACCAAATGTATTATCTATTTGAGCACCAGCCGCTTGGCTGGTCGATTGAAGCATTGAGCCTGCATCAAATAAACCCATTTCACGAGATAAGTCGCCATTGATAATTTGAATTGGTGATGCATTTGAAAATTCAGCTTTTCTTATACGCGAGCCTGTTACAACTATTCGTTCAGGTGCTTCTTCTTCTAATTCTACGTCTGAATTCAAGTCATTTTCTTGAGCTAGCGCGTTAGGCGCTAAGGCTACAGAGCCTAGCAATAAAGAGTATCTTATTGCATTTGATAGAGCTTTAGTTTTAAACATATGTAAATCCCTGAGATATTGTTGTTATTTAGGCTATAAAGTTACAGATCAAGATCATAGCGGCACAATAAATTTACATTATAGAAACAAAATAGTAAATGCAGTTAACAGTTTGCTGTTGCTAAGGAATGTGTAATTGATGTTTTTTTGATGAAAAAGTATAGTTTTTTGGGTGGTGTTTTTTTAATTTATTGTTTATTATATGATTTTATTGTTTGTAAATGAATGTGAACAGATGTAATCAGTATTTGCTTAATTAAGAAGGCTCAGCTTGACCTTCTAGGAGTGAGAATAGGATTTAATAGGGCACTTTGTACTTATTCACCACATATCAATTTTAATAAGTTCTCTACTACATTTGCCCAGCAACAGTGGTGTTTCGATCTATTGTAGTTAGTTGTGAGTTTACGTAATTTGCAATGACTGTAATAACAAAGCCGATGCAACAAATTTTGGTACGTTAATATTAGCTTCTTTAAGTGCACGTATAGCGCCAATAGCAATTAAGTCGCTTGCAGCAAATAAGGCGTTAAATTTAATATTATTAGCGATAAGTGAACGGCGTGATACCTCAATTATTCAGTGGGTATAGTATTAGCCATTTTTCGCTCTCTTATTTTAACGTTATTAGCAAGTAATGCGCTAAATGATGTAAAACAAGCTGATATTAAAAATAGTTATGTAAAAGAGTTAGGGTAATTTGCTAATAGCGGCATTTTTTACCAAAATAAGCGTGGGATGTATAGGTGTAAATAAAGCAGGTTATAAGTTGGGTGAGGACACAAACTCAGCTACACCTAAAGTTTGGATACATGCAAAATATATTAAGCAGGTACGTTTACTCCGTGGTAAACGAGTTTGGGATCATTATTTGGTGGTTTTCGAGTCATTTAAGTAATGATTTAGAAATTATATGACATAAAAAAAGATTTTAATTAGGCGTTTTTTTTCTAAATTAAATTCCGTTTTTTGCAACGGTATAGGGTTTGTGAAGTGTAGTGTGAATATTTATGCTAATTAAGTGGGATAGTATTTTAATGGGGGTTTTAAGTGAATTGTATAAGAGTTGTTCTTTAATGGTGTTTATGGCGCTGTTTTTATAAATAATGGAGCCTGCTTTTTATTCATTTTGTTGGTTTTGCAAACAACTAACAATGTAAATTATATGTTTGTTTTTTTGTTTTTATTTTGTTTTTTGGTTTTATCCTTGGTTTTTTGTTAATTTATTGTTTTTTATGGTGATTTTCCTGTTAATTGCTGTCGCATTTTGTTGGTAAGTTTGTTTTTATTGTGTTATTAATTTGTTTCTCCTTACACGTTAAGGGGGTTAAATACTTTAAATTAGTAGGCGTTATATAAAGTATTTAACGTAAGACATAAAAAATAATAATCTAATTATCTAGGGATAAATCAAAAATGAACCATAATTTTTCTAAGACATTTAAACGCTCATTCACTGCTGCAGCAGTTGCAATGACGTTAAGTGCGGCAATGCCAGCAATGGCAGATAACGTTAATGGCGCTATCAAAGGTAGCTTAACGGCTCAGTCAGGTGTTTCATTAGCGGGTGCATCAATAACAATAACAGATAAAAGCAAAGGTTATTCTAAAACACTAACTGCTGATGCAAATGGTGAGTTTGATCTTAAGCAAGTGCCAGTAGGTAAGTATGATATTACAGTATCCCAATCTGGTTTTGACCAAGCTCAAGTTAAAGATGTTGTTATAGGGGTAGGTAAAACAGCTCTCATTCAAATTCCACTAACTACAGGTAATATCGAAAGAATTGCTGTTGTAGGTGGCTCTATTCGTGCAATAGATGTTTCTGCATCAGAGTCTTCATTAAATATTAGCTCTGAAGAACTAGCGCTACTACCAATATCTCGCTCAGTAACTTCAGTAGCATTGCTTGCGCCTGGCGCAACTGAAGGGGATAGTCGTTTTGGCGACCAAGCTTCATTTGGTGGTGCTTCTGTAGCTGAAAATGCTTATTACGTGAATGGTCTAAATATGACTAATTTCCGAAATGGTCTTGGCGGTGCAACAATCCCATTTACCGCGTACGATAGCTTCCAAGTTAAAACGGGTGGTTATTCTGCAGAGTTCGGGCGTACTACCGGTGGATTAATCTCATCAGTTACTAAATCTGGTTCTAATGATTTTCACTTTGGTGTTGAAACGATTTATTCATCTGACTCGTTAAGTGAGCAAGCTCCTGATTCACTTTACAAGCAAAATGATCGCTGTGAAGACGCGGATGGCCATTGTATTGGTGATTTATATGTTAATAACCAAGACGACTACGACAATTCATTTGAAACAAGTATTTATGCTTCAGGTGCGATAGTTGAAGACACATTATTCTTCTATGGTATTTACACTGCAAGAGATAATGACTACGAATACGGTAATGCATCTCAAACAGATTTAACAGTTGAAAAAGATGATGACCCATATTACCTAGCTCGTTTTGACTGGAATATTAACGAAGATCATCAACTAATGCTTTGGGGCTTTAGTGATAAACGAACTTATTCTGAAAAAACAATTTCAGACCCTCAAGGAAATGGTAATTACACTGAAGATGGCGGTACAGCTTACCATAAGCGAGGCGGAGAAAGTTTTGCAGTTCGTTATACTGGTAACCTAACAGATGATCTAAGTATGTCAGCAATGTTTGGTCAGGTTAAGTTTTCAGAAACTGATTACTCAGACTTTGATGATTGTCCTACAGGTTATGATGCCGATTTAGGTGAAGATACTACGTGTTATGTAAACTTTACCGTTGGTGAAAATGAAGATAAACGTGAGCAATTGCGCGTTGACTTTGATTATTACCTAAACGATGAGCATACGTTAAAATTTGGTTATGATTCTGAAACTAATACAGCTGATTCAACAACACAAAACTCTGGTGGCGTTTACTACTATTATCGTACATACGAAGAAGGCGCTAGACTGGCTAATGGTTATGTCTTACCTGAAGAAATGAAGACAACACGTGTACGCGATTATAAAAATGGCGGTTCGTTTGAAGTAGAAAACTGGGCTATTTATATTGAAGATCAATGGTCAGTTACTGAAGATTTAACATTAACATTAGGCCTTCGTAATGATAGTTTTACTAACTACAATGCAGATGGCGAAGAGTTTGTTTCTATTGATAACCAAATTGCCCCTCGTATAGGTGGTTCTTGGGATATTAATGGAGATGGCGATAGTAAGTTGTTCTTCACTGCTGGTCGTTATTACCTACCAGTTGCAGCTAATACTAATATCCGTTTAGCTGGTGCAGAGACTTATATTCAAACATGGTATGCGTATGAAGGCTTAAACGCAGACGGTACTCCTGTTGGTTTAGGTACTCAGCTAGGTGATCCTGCTATTTCTAATGGTGGTGACGGTACTGCAAAACCATCAAATACCTTATCTGATAAAGATCTTGAACCAATGTATAACGATGAGTATATGATTGGTTATCAAGCAGCAATTAATGATGATTGGTCATGGGGTATCAAGGCAACTTACCGTGTTTTAGGTAATCAAATTGATGATGGTTCTTATATCTTTAATGATGAAAATGGTGAATATTTAGGTGAGAACTGGTTCTTATTTAATCCTGGCAATGGCGCTACTTTCAATTTTGATCTTGATGGTGACGGCACCACTGAAGAATATAGCTTTACTGCACAAGAGTTAGGTTACCCGGAAGCTAAGCGTAAATACGCATCAGTTGATTTAACATTAGAAAAAACATGGGATCAGGTTTGGTCTTTAAAAGCGCTATACACATGGTCTCACAACTATGGTAATACAGAAGGTTTTGTTAAATCTGATAATGGTCAAGATGATGCTGGTCTTACGCAAGATTGGGATTACCCTTATTTAATGGATGGTGCTAATGGTAATCTACCTGCAGATCGTCGTCATAACATTAAAATTTATGGTGCTTTTGCTGTTACAGAAGACTTCTTAATTGGTGCTAATGTTAATATCGCATCTGGACGTCCTTGGACTGCTTTAGGTCAAGGTTATACTCCAGACCCTGATCAATACGTATACGGTGATACTTACTATGTAGGTGACAAACGTTTCCCTCGTGGCAGCATGGGTACTACACCATGGACAGCACGTTTAGATCTTAACTTTACTTATAACCTTCGCTTTAATGATCAGAAAGTTCGTTTAGCTATGGATGTATTTAACGTATTTGATGCTTCTACTGAAACTCGTTACGACGAAGCTGCAGAAATAGCTGCTGGCGATGGAAATGCTACATTTGGTTTAGCTCAGTCTTACCAGTCTCCTCGTAGAATTCAATTATCAGCGTCTTACGATTTCTAATAACTTGCTAGTATGAGTTAAAAGTTGTTTAATAAAAAAGCCTCGTTAGAGGCTTTTTTTATATCTAAATTTTGAATTTTTGTGAGATATGAATACATCAGAAAGAAAAGTGAAATGAATAGATAAAAATATACTGAATAAAATTTAAGTAGTTGTAACTGCCAATTAAAATGGTTTGTTAATTCTGCTTTATTTTATCAGGCAGGCTCAGCTTGACCTTCTAGGAATTAGAATAGGAGCTAATAGGGTACTTTGCACTTCTTCACCACGTATCAGCTTTAATAAGTTCTCTACGAGCATTTGCCCAGCAACAGTGGTGTTTTGCTCTATCGTCGTCAGCGGTGGATTTACATAACTTGCTATGGCTATGTTATCAAAGCCGACTACCGCAACATCTTTTGGCACGTTAATATTTGCTTCTTTAAGTGCACGTATAGCGCCAATAGCAATTAAGTCGCTTGCAGCAAATAAGGCGTTAAATTTAATATTATTAGCAATGAGTGAGCGAGTGGCGTGATACCCAGATTCTTCAGTTGATATAGCATTAGCCATTTTACGTTCGTTTATTTTTACGTTGTTAGCTAATAGCTCATCTTTAAAGCCTTGAAAACGACTGAAGAATTCAGGGCTATGATCAGATGCATCACCAATAAAAGCGCAATCAGTTCTGCTGTGAGCAATAAAGTGCTCAGCGGCAAGCTTACCGCCACCGTAGTTATCACAACAAACAGTTAAATCTGGGCGATTATCGACCGTTGCACCCCAACAAACAAACTTAGTGTTTTGTTCAAGTAAGGTGTTAAATTTTGGTTGGTAATCAATGTAATCGCCATAACCGAGTAAAATAATACCATCGGCTCTGTGGCTATCTTCATAGTCTGCTTGCCAATCAGCACTTGCCGATTGAAATGATACTAATAAATCGTAACCTTCTTTAGCGCAAGCACGGGTAATGCTGCCAAGCATGGCTAAAAAGAAAGGATTAATTTGTGATTCATCAGAAGTAGGGTCTTCGAAAAGAAGTAATGCAAGTGTGCTGCTTTGTTGTGTACGCAAGTTGCTGGCATTTTTATCAACTTTATAATTAAGCTTTTTAGCTATATCGAAAACACGCTTACGTGTTTCTTCATTAACAAGATGGCTGTTACGTAAAGCGCGAGATACAGTTGATTGAGATACCCCTGCATAGTGGGCAATATCAAATGAGGTGGCTTTACCTTTCATTGTTACAACTTAATTAATTTGATAAATAATTGTGTCATTTTCGTTTATTAATGAATAATTTCAAGCTTTTTGTGAATTAACGTATATTTTTATTGATAAACGGCTGACACCGGTGTCATAATATAAATGTTTTATCATTTTGTTGTCAAAACGTATTCGCTGTTTATATATTTTATAGGCAGCATTTTTTACTGTGATAGCTACTTTGAGGTGATAGCTCAAAGTATAAATAACAATGGTATACCATTGTAAAATAATAAGCACGAGTCGCTTAACAAAAGAGATAATACTATGAGCCTAAACTCTTCTGCCCAATTTGATCCCATCTTAGTTGCTGATGTTGGCGGCACTAATGCCCGCTTTGCTTTAATAACGGCTTTTAACGAACATACTAACCAATTTGTAATAGAGCACATTAATATTTTTCCTAGTGCTAATTTTGGTTCACTTGAAAGTGCGCTTGAGCAATATTTACAAACAGTCTCGCATATTATACCTAAACGCGCATGTTTAGCCGTTGCAGGTCCAATAAAAGCTGGGCAGGTACATTTAACCAATTTAGGTTGGCATTTTAGTGTTAGTGAATTTAAAACTCATTTTGATTTACAGCAACTAGAAGTCATTAATGATTTTGCTGCCTTTGCATATGCGGCTCCTTACTTAGATCCTAAGCAAAATGTCATTGTTAAATCAGGCCAAGCTGATGACAATGCTAACATTGGTGTTATAGGTCCAGGTACTGGTTTTGGTGCCGCGTGCTTAGTTAGAACGTCGCAATCTACCGCTGTTTTAAGTTCAGAAGGGGGGCATATATCGCTTGCACCAGTTAATGAACTCGATACTTTACTATTAAATGAGTTACGTAAAGATCATCCCCATGTTTCTATCGAAACTGTATTTTCAGGCCCTGGCATAACGCATTTATACAAAGCGATGTCTGCGGTTAAGGGGGTAACAGCTAAAAATTTAGATGCTGCGCAAATAAGTAGTCTAGCAAATAGCGGTGAATGTGCTGTGTGCGATGCAACGCTTAATCAATTTTGTGATTGGATCGGCAGTGTAGCTGGCGATCTAGCCGTTGTTTACGGTGCTTTAGGCGGACTATTTATTGGCGGTGGAATACTGCCTCGTATGCAAGCAAGACTTCTAGAGAGTCGTTTTGTTGAACGATTTTCACAAAAGGGTATTATGTCGCAATACGCAGGGCAAATTCCTGTAATACTTGTAACACAAGATAATATTCCACTAATTGGTGCCGCAGCGTGTTTGCACAACAGCAAATAAGGAGCTTTCCTTGTTCGCATTTGGAAAAATAGAGTGATGAAAAAAGTAACAATAAACAGTGTGGCAAGTCATGCTGGTGTTTCTAAAAAAACCGTATCACGCGTTTTGAATAACGAGCCTAATGTTAGTGCTGCAACCCGAGAAAAGGTGCTTGCGGTATTTAAAGAACTCGATTACACCCCAAATCCAATTGCACGAGGCCTTGCACAAAATCGTAGCTTTATTATTGGGTGTCTTTACGATAACCCAAGTAAAAGCTACATTACTCGCGTGCAAACGGGTGCTTTAGAAGCATGCAAAGAAAATAACTATAATTTATTGATACACCCTTGTGAGTTTCGTGGTGAAGCCCTTATAAATAATATTGAGCAATTACTACAGACTTCTCGATTAGATGGCATTGTACTAACACCTCCTTTTGGTGATTTTGCAGAGCTTGTTACTTTTTTAAAATCTAAAAAAATTCCTTACGCAAGGGTTGCGTCAGCTTTACTTCAAGATGATTCTATTTCAGTTCGTAGTAATGATGAGCAAGGCGCATTTGAAATTACTGAACATCTAATTAGTCTTGGGCATAAATCTATAGCGTTTATTAAAGGGCACCCGGATCACAGTGCCACGCAACAACGCTTTAAAGGCTACAGGCGTTCACTTGCAAGCCATGGAATAGAGTTTGATGAGCGCTTAGTAGAGGAGGGTAACTTTAGTTATCACTCAGGTGTAGATAGTGCACGCAGTATTTTAGATTTATCTCCTAGGCCAACAGCTGTATTTGCATCAAACGATTACATGGCGGCAGCGGTATTAAAATTAGCTACCCAGCGCCAATTAAAAGTGCCTGATGATATTTCAATAGCCGGCTTTGATAATGCACCCATTGCACGTCATATTTGGCCTGGTTTAACGACTATTGCACAGCCTGTTGAAGAAATGACTAAACAAGCCGTAACTCAACTTATTTCACACATAGCTCAACCGCAAGAACAGCCGTATCAGGTAACGCTTGAGTCGCGCTTAATTACACGTGAGTCTACCTCTGCGATAAAATAGTGAGTTAAAAGCACTTTCACAGTAGCCCGAATATGAGTGACGCTTATTCGGGCTTTTTTTTGCTCTGAACTTGCTAAAATATACTTTGTGCCTAAAAATCAATTAGGTCATTATTCGGTCATGTTAAAATATTAAACTATTTTTGTTACCCGGGGTTGACACCGGTGTCATTGCTATGCGTTAATACAGTGACACCGGTGTCAGGGCTGTTGTGAGAGGCTCCCTGGTAGCGTACCTTTGAACGGGTAAATCAAAGATGCTCAGTACAGTTATTTACGTGGAGTCTGTAGTTGCTACTGAGCCTTTATCCTCTAACTAATAGAGATGAGTTAAATTATGTTACATCCTCGTATTCAAGAAGTTACCCAGCGCGTTATCGAACGCAGTAAAAATACCCGTCAAGATTATTTAGAACGTATTTCGCACGCAAAAAAACAAACAAGAGTTCGTGCCGGTTTAGGTTGCGGAAATATAGCCCATGTTATGGCTGCATGTAGCAGTGATGACAAAGCGCGCTTAAAGGCTGATGAGCAGCCAAATCTTGCTATTATCAACTCATATAACGATATGTTATCGGCTCATGTGCCATACAAAGACTACCCAGATTTAATTAAAGACATTGCTACTAAATACGATGCTACAGCACAAGTTGCTGGTGGCGTTCCTGCAATGTGTGATGGTGTTACGCAAGGGCGTGACGGCATGGAACTTTCGCTTTTTTCTCGTGATGTAATTGCTATGTCTACGGCAATTTCTCTTTCACACGATGTGTTTGATGGCGTTTTTTGTTTAGGCGTTTGTGACAAAATCGTCCCGGGTTTATTAATTGGTGCATTGTCGTTTGGTCATTTACCTGTGTTCTTTTTACCAGCAGGTCCAATGCAATCAGGTATTCCTAATAAAGAAAAAGCACGTATTCGTCAAAAATTTGCACAAGGTCTAGTAAGTCGCGAAGACTTATTAGAGGCTGAAAGCGCGTCTTACCACAGCGCAGGTACTTGTACGTTTTACGGTACTGCAAACTCAAACCAAATGTTAATGGAAATAATGGGCTTACACCTTCCAGGTAGTTCGTTTATTAATCCTTACACTGAGCTTCGCGATGGTCTTACAGGTAATGCTGTAGAAACTATGCTTAAGCAGCTTACAGATGATAAAGAAAGCCCGTGTTTGGCCGATGTGATCAGCGAAAAAACGATTATAAACGGTTTAGTAGGTCTTCTTTCTACAGGTGGTTCTACTAACCATGCAATTCATATTGTTGCGATAGCAAAAGCGGCGGGCATTCAGGTTACGTGGAAAGATATGTCTGATTTATCAGAAGTTGTACCACTGCTTACACGTATTTACCCTAACGGCTCTGCAGATGTAAACCACTTCCAAGCAGCTGGCGGTATGGGTTTCTTAATGCGCGAGCTAGCAAGCGCTGGTTACTTACACACAGACGTTAAAACAATGCTAGGCGATGGTTTAGCACCTTACATGACAGAGCCTCGTTTGGATAAAGACGATAGCCTGATCATGAGCAACTCAACCGGCCCAACTAAAGTTAAATGGGTAGATTGCCCAGCAAACTCACATGATGAAGAAGTACTTCGCCCAGTGAGTAACCCTTTTAGTAAGCAAGGTGGTCTGCAACTTCTAACGGGTAACTTAGGTAAAGCTGTTATTAAAGTGTCAGCTGTTGCTATCGAACATCAGGTTGTTACTGCTCCTGCAAAAGTATTTAGCTCACAAAGTGCTCTGCAAGATGCATACACGCGTGGCGAATTAAACCAAGACTTTATTGCCGTGCTAAAAGAGCAAGGCCCTAAAGCGAAAGGTATGCCAGAGCTACATAAATTAACGCCAGTAATGGCAACGCTTCAAGATGAAGGCTTTAAAGTAGCCATTGTTACTGACGGTCGTATGTCGGGTGCATCAGGTAAAGTACCAGCTGCTATTCACTTAGCACCAGAGGCAGTAGAAGGCGGCATTATTGCTAAAATCCGAGAAGGTGATTTAGTGACACTTGATGCGCCAAACGGAATATTAAAAGTACACGTTAGCGACGAAGAACTTGCTAAACGTGAAGCAGAACTTAGCCTGCCAAGTGCAACATTTGGTACAGGTCGCGAATTATTTACTGGATTTAGAAATATCGTAAGCAGTGCCGATTTAGGCGCGAGTGCTTTTGGACTTGAATAAATATTAGCCATACTGGGTAATGAGGAACAAGTAATGAGTATTGAAAAAATCTTAGCATCGGCACCAGTGGTGCCAGTGGTTGTAATCGAAAAATTAGAAGATGCAGCACCACTTGCAAGAGCGTTATATAACGGTGGCTTAAAAGCCTTAGAAATAACACTTCGTACACCTATTGCTGCAGAAGCTGTAAAGCTGATGAAAGCAGAAGTACCTGAAGCCTATGTAGGTACTGGTACGGTAGTAGATAAAGCAAGTTTTGATCTTTCGGTTGCCGCAGGTGCAGATTTTATGGTGAGTCCAGGTGTGAGCGATGAGCTTATTGCTTTGGCTAAAACATCAGATATACCATTTTTACCGGGCGCTGCAACTGCAAGTGAAGTTATGCAACTTGCGTCGCATGGTTTTAAGTATTTAAAATTCTTTCCTGCAGAAGCTGCAGGCGGAACAGCAATGCTTAAATCAATCGGTGGCCCATTACCACATATTACTTTTTGCCCAACTGGCGGCATTAGCCTAGCAACTGCACCGAACTATTTAGCGCTTAACAACGTTATTTGTGTTGGTGGTACGTGGATGCTAGATAAACAACTAATTGAAAATAAAGACTGGCAAGCAATTGAAGCGCTTGCTCGCCAAGCAAGTGAACTTAAATAGGAGTCTAAAATGATTAATGTAGCAATTAACGGTTACGGCCGTATCGGTAGAAATGTTTTACGTGCACTTTATGAGTCAGCTCAAAACAGCGAAATTAAAATTGTAGCGATTAACGATTTAGCACCTGCTAACGTTAATGCACATTTAACGCAGTATGACTCAGTTCATGGTCAATTTTCTAAAAAAGTAACACTTGAAAATAACACCATGCTAATTGACGATGACGTAATTACGTTAACGCAAGAACGCGACCCTGCAAATTTACCGTGGAAAGCATTAAACGTAGATATCGTTTTAGAATGTACTGGTTTTTTCACTAAACGTGATGACGCTGCTAAGCACATTACAGCGGGTGCTAAAAAAGTAATCGTTTCTGCTCCAGGTAAAGATATGGATGCAACAGTGGTTCATGGTGTAAACAGCGATGTAATTAACGCTGATAGCCAAATCATCTCAAATGCATCGTGTACTACTAACTGTTTAGCACCACTTGCAAAAGCAATTAACGACACCGTAGGTATTGAAAAGGGGAGTATGACAACGATTCATTCTTATACGAATGATCAAAACTTATCTGACGTATACCACCCAGATCTATACCGTGCTCGTAGTGCAACTCAATCTATGATCCCAACTAAAACAGGTGCTGCGGCAGCTGTTGGTTTAGTATTACCAGAACTTGCAGGTAAATTAGACGGTATGTCGGTACGTGTACCAACAATCAACGTATCTTTAGTTGATTTTACGTTTATTACTAAGCGCGATACGACTGCAGAAGAAATCAATGCAATCATGAAAGAAGCATCAACGGGTTCAATGAAAGATATTTTACAATATAATGAGCTTCCGCTTGTTTCTATCGACTTTAACCATAACCCAGCGTCATCTATCTTTGATGCAACGCAAACTAAAGCCGATGGCAATCTAGTTAAAGTAATGGCTTGGTACGACAACGAATGGGGTTTTTCAAACCGCATGTTAGACCAAGTTAAAGCATTAGGTGCGTTTTTATAATACAGCCCTAATGATGTAAAGTTTTAGCTTTATCCAACCAAGCCACGCATTGCGTGGCTTTTTTGCGTTTGGTTTATCTGTATATTTGCAACTCAGACTATGGAGGGAACTATTTGTATTTTTTATACCCTAAATTTTGTTAATATGTGCGTGTGTAAATCAATGGAATTTCGTTGTATTTAATCAACTCAACGAAGCAAGGAATAATAAAAATGATCAGAGCTTTATCACGAAAGGTATTTCGCACAAATCATCTTCAGATAGGTGAGGGCAACATAAGTGGCTACATAGCCTGCTTTTTAGCAATACTGAGTTGCTTAGGCGTATTAGCGTTTCACTTTCCTGAATACTTAACCACACCAGAACTACGCAAAAGCTACAGTGTCGACTTTTTACGTCAGCTTATGTTTGCATCATTATTGGTCTCGGGTAGTTTAGGGCTACTTAACTTTGTACGTAATACCAATAAGCGTTTAGGGGCTACAGCGTGGTTTTTTATTATTCTGGCAATTATGTTTGGCGGACCAAACGTTGAGGTAAACGAGTTTGCCACCGACACACCTTACATAGGGCTCGATTGGTTTATTTTAGATTTACTCGGCTCAACACTCATATTTATTGCTATTGAAAAGCTGCTACCCCATCGAAAAGAGCAAAAAATATTACGTAGCGAATGGCGAGGCGATTTAAATCACTTTTTTGTAAACCATTTAATTATTGGTTTTGTATTACTCGTTACTAACCACTTTGTGCATTATGGCTTTGGCTGGGCTGTATCATCTACAGTACAAGGTTATATAGAGCAAACACCATTTGTAGTGCAGTTGTTTTTAATAATACTCGTGGCCGATTTAATGCAGTATTGGGTGCATCGTGCTTATCACGAAGTTCCTTTATTATGGCGCTTTCATGGCGTACATCACAGTGCTAAAGAAATGGATTGGTTAGCGGGCTCTCGCCAGCATATTTTTGAAATACTCGTAACGCGCAGTTTAGTGCTCACGCCCATATTTGTACTTGGATTTTCACAGCAAATAATTAGTTTATACGTAATAATTGTGGGTTTACAGGCTGTGTTTAACCATGCAAATGTACGTGTGAAATTTGGTTGGCTAAAATACTTTATGGTTACACCGCAGTTTCACCATTGGCATCATGCGTCAGATAAAGCCGCGATTGACCGCAATTACGCTGCGCATTTTTCGTTTTTAGACTACGCGTTTGGTACTGCTGTTAAAGGCCAAAAAGAGTGGCCAGAAGCGTATGGTGTAGTCGGGGATTACATACCGGTAGGTATGCTTAAACAACAGGTTTACCCATTTAAGCGCACTAAATGAGCTCGATTAATTTAATAAACATAAACTAAAAAAGTAGCAACGTGCTACGCGTTGCTCTTTTTTATGACTCTACTCAATTATATGTTCAGCTCTTCTAATAACTCAGTAAATGTAGGTCTTTGATTTAATGAAGGTTGCATAGCACACTTTGCCATATCGGACATTTTACCAAATAGCTCACTTTGCTTATCATCGCCGGTTACCGTGCCTAATAAGTCTTCAATTAAACAGCCCAAAGCTCTTACTTCTATCCACTCTAGTTGCTTTTGTTGATACTCACTTAGCATCGTTAAATTAGTTGCAGCACCAAAATCACCAAACAGAACGTCATGGTTTTGGTTAATCATAGTGTTATGCGCATAAATGTCGCCGTGACTTACTTTACGAACATGTAAGTGATGCAGTGTATTTACCATTTGCTGTGCAATTTTTAAAATAGCGTGAGTTGAGTAATGGCAATCATCATTAAAGGTATCACGCGTACAGGTTTCAAGGCTTGGAGGCAGACCTAAATTAGCAAAGTTTTTATCTATTAGCTCCATTACTAAACCTAACTGATCACTTTGTTCAATGTAGGCAAGTACTTTAATTAAATTAGCGTGATCGCCTGCTTGTAAGCAGCAATTTACTTCATCAAGCGGGTAGCCGTCGCTGGTAATTGCACCTTTAAATAATTTAATTGCTACAGCGCTATTAGCAGCTTGCGCTAAATGAATAACGCCCGATGCACCTTGGCCAATAACATGACTAAGCGTGTAATCGTCAAGAGGTTTATTTTCTAAGCTGCACTTTGTAAGGCACTGGGCTTTATTAAAATCGTTACCGGCAAACGCAAGCCAAGCAAGTTTAGGCAGTTCAAACAGCCAGTCGTCTACGTGTGTTAAGTTATTAGCAGAGAGCCTAACAAGCTCGAGGTTTTTACACTGCGCCATGCTACTTGGCAGTTGCTTAAGTTGATTGCCCGCAAGCGCGAGCTTTTTAAGCTGGGTGTAATTACCAAAGTCTTCAGGCAATTCGCTTAAAGTATTATCGGTGAGTATGAGCCACTCAATATTTTTTGGCAGGCTGTTTAAAGCAAATTCAGAAATTTGGTTACCTTTAAACGCAACCATAATTAGAGCAGGGCATTTAGCTAAAACCTTAGGAATATGCTTAAACTGATTAAACGATAAAAACAAACGCTTAAGGTGTGTTAAACAGGCAAATTCATCAGGCAGTGTTGATAAGTTATTATTTGATAAATCGAGTATTTCGAGCGTGTCAGCTAAGCTAAAAATTTCTTCCGGGAATATTGTTAACTCTTCTACTAATTGCAGGTGAGTAGCACCAGCAAGTTTGCCACTTTTAAGCTCTTTAAGGGAGTTCATATTTATACCACGTTCTAAAAATGAAAAAGCCAACATAGCTGTTGGCTTAAAGTCGTTCTAACTTACTAAATCGCTCTTTAGAATTGCGCGTTATGGTAAACGTTTTGTACGTCATCGCAATCTTCTAACATTGCTAAAAAGCGTTCCATAACTTCAACGTCTTCGCCCTCAATCGGCGTTTCAATTTGTGGCACAAAGCTAATTAGGTCTTCGTCAAATTCAGTCACGCCCATTTCTTCAAGCGCTGTACGTGTATTGTTGTACTCTGTATGAGGAGCAAAAACAGTGACTTTACCGTCATCAACTTCTACGTCAGTTACATCAACATCAGCCATCATTAATGCTTCAAGTACCGTTTCATCGTCATCGCCGTCAAATACAAAAATAGCAAGGTGATCAAATAAATGAGAAACAGAGTTTTGAGCGCCAATTTTAGCGTTTGCTTTAGTAAAGCAAACACGCACATCAGCAAAGGTACGCTTGTTGTTATCTGTTAAACAGTCAACAATAATCATACAGTTACCAGGGCCGTAACCTTCGTAACGTGTTGCTGCGTAGTCTTCACCACCGCCGCCTTTTGCTTTGTCTATTGCGCGGTCAATAACGTGTGCTGGTACTTGGTCTTTTTTAGCGCGTTCAATTAAACGGCGTAATGATAAGTTACCATCTGGGTCTACACCGCCGTTTTTAGCACAAATATAAATTTCTTTTCCGTACTTAGAATAAACTTTAGTTTTAGCACCCGCAGTCTTAGCCATTGAATCTTTTTTGTTTTGGTAAGCTCTTCCCATCTGCGTTTCGCCTTAATATATGTAAATAATAGAATAAAATTATACCGCGTATTCTAAAGGTAAATGCAACTAAGGGCTAGTAAGTATTAAAACAGATTAAAACGGTAACGTTTAAAAGCCATGTAAACTGTATTTTATTAATGGGATCATCGAGGGTTCTAGACGTTGGAATTATATCTATTATGTGTAAATTTAATTCAATAAAAAAGCAACCTGTATAACAGGTTGCCTTACTAAGTAATAAAAAGTAAGTGTTACTTACCAAATACGTACACGTTCATCTTCAGGAAGGTATAACGCATCGCCTGGTTTTACATCAAACGCTTTATACCATGCATCATGGTTACGTGGTGCTTGTGCTCTAAAGCGACCTGGCGCATGAGTGCCACCACGTAGTTGGTTAAGCATGCTTTGCTCAGTACGTTTTTCTTTCCATACTTGTGCCCACGCAAGGAAGAAACGTTGATCGCCAGTCACGCCGTCTATTACAGGCGCTTCTTTACCATTTAAACTTAGCTTGTACGCGTGATAGGCCATTGATAAGCCACCTACATCACCAATGTTTTCGCCAAGGCTATTTCGTCCATTTACAAAGTTACCTTCGATTGGCTCGTATTTACTGTACTGCGCAGCTAGTTGATCGGCTTTTTTGTCAAATGCAGCACGATCAGCATCAGTCCACCAGTTACGTTGCACACCGTTTTCATCTGATTTTGAACCTTGATCGTCAAACCCATGACCCATTTCGTGACCAATTACAGCGCCAATACCGCCATAGTTTACAGCCGGATCGGCATTTGGATCGAAAAACGGTGGTTGTAATATCGCAGCCGGAAATACAATTTCATTAAACGAGCTATTGTAGTAAGCGTTTACGCGTTGTGGCGTCATGCCCCAGCGGTTACGGTCTGTTTTTTGTAGCTCTTTTTCAACACTTTCTGCGTGGAAAAACTCACGCATGTTTTTCACATTACCAATCAAATCGTTTTTAGTAATGCTTAAACCTTCATAAGACTGCCAAACATCGGGGTAACCAATTTTTGGTACAAATGCAGCAAGCTTAGCGCGCGCATTTACTTTAGTTGCATCACCCATCCACTCAAGGTTATCAATACGTTCACCCAGGGCTTTACGAAGGTTTTCAACCAGCTCTGACATTTGTTGTTTTGATGACTCAGGGAAGTAACGCGCTACGTATATTTTACCAATAGCAAAACCAAGCGAACTTGTGCCCGACATTTCACTTATTGCACGTTTCCAACGAGGGCGAGGCTCTTGCTGTCCGTTTAGTTCTTTACCAAAAAAAGCAAAGTTAGTATTAAATACGTCTTCTGATAGTAAACCTGCGTTACCGCTAATAGCGTGATACGTTAGGTAGTCTTTCCATACTGCAATATCTTCTTGATTGATTAGCTCAATCATCGCTTTAATTGGCTCAGGCTGAGACACATTTAACTGAGGTACTTTATAACCTGTTTGCGCAAAGTATAAATCCCAGTTAAAGCCAGGATAAGCAGTGCTTAAATCAGCACGTTCAACTTGGTTTAAGGTTAAATCGCGATTACGGCGCTTTTCACGAGGCCAGTGACCTTGTGCAATTTTGGTTTCAAGGTCTAAAATAGCTTGAGCACGTTCAGTTGCATTCTCAGTGCCTGCAAACTCAAGCATGTCAGCAATGTGGGCAACATAAGCTGTACGGGTTTTAACAAAGCGCTCAGCGTCTTCAAGGTAGTAAGAGCGATCGGGTAGACCTAACCCACCCGCACCTAGTGACATTTCATATTTGTTAGGGTCTAGGCGATTAAACCACATACCGCCGCCAAAAGGGGCTTTATTACCGGTTAACCAAGACTTACCAAACATTTCAGCTAAATCGTCAGTCGACGATACATCACTAATTTCACTTAACAATGGCTTAATAGGCGCTACACCGAGTTTATTAAGTGTTTCGGTATCCATATAGGCATTGTAAAAATCAGCAACGAGTTTTTCTTCTGCGTTTAAGTCTTTGCGTGCTGCTATTTCTTCAATAATAGCTTTAACATCGTCTTCACTGCGCTCAGCTAATCCTGAAAATGCACCGTAGCGGGTTTTATCTGCAGGCATTACGTAGTTGTCATACCACGTGCCACTGGCATACATAAAAAAATCATCGCCTGGTTTAACGGCTTCGTTACGTGCTGTTAAGTCAACACCAAAACTACCTAACTCTGCTTTTTCTGTTACTGCTGCAGTGGCTACTTTAGATTGTTGCTCGTCTGTTTTTGTTGTTTGCGGCTCTGAACAACCGGTAATAAATGTGGCAGCTAATGCTGCGGCAATTAAACTCTTTTTCATTACTTACTCCTGAGTATCACTGATTGAATTAAAGCAGCAGTGAATCATTGTTATTGTTACGAATATTTAACTTATCGATTGTTATTGATATTAATCATACAAACAAACCTTTTGAGGTGAATCACCACAGTGCTCGATAAAACTAATATAGAGGAAAAGAGAAAGGCTAATAGGTGCTATAAAAGCTTTATTTAGCTCGAATACTTGAAAGTATCCGAGCTAAGAGGGGTCACACACTATTTATTTTTTATGCTGAAGCTCCCACATACGGGCATATTCTCCGGCGAGTGTAAGTAACTCATCGTGCCTACCTTGCTCAATAATTTGTCCGGATTTGAGCACAATAATGGTGTCTGCATCGGTAATAGTAGAAAGGCGATGAGCAATAACAATACTCGTATGGTTACTGGCAACTTCACGCATTGCTGCGAGTATTGCTTGCTCAGAATGAGAATCGAGTGCAGATGTTGCTTCATCAAAAATTAAAATAGGGGACTTTTTCAAAATGGCGCGCGCAATAGCAATACGCTGTTTTTCGCCGCCGGATACTTTTAAACCGCGCTCGCCAACCAGTGTTTTATCGCCTTTATCAAGTGTCGCTATAAAGTCTTTCAAATGCGCCATAGCAATGGCTTCGTCAATTTCAGCATCACTTGCTGATGGTCTACCATAAGCGATATTTTCACGAATCGTGGTGTTAAACAGCACGGTGTCTTGCGGGACTATTGCAATGGCTTTTCGTAAACTATTAAGTGTAACTGAGTTTATTGCTTGATTATCAATACTGATTTCACCAGCGCTTACATCATAAAAACGATATAGCAGTCGGGCTAATGAGCTTTTACCAGCCCCACTGGCCCCAACAATAGCTACTTTGCTGCCTGCTTTAACACTAAAGCTAAGATTATTAAGAATAGGGCGATGGGCATCGTAACTAAAACTTACATTGTTAAATGTTATTTCACCTTGGCTAATATTGAGCTCTTTAGCATTAAGTGCATCGGTTATTTGTGGCTTTTTATTTAATAATCCAAGCATATTTTCAAGGTCGGTTAGGGCGCGCCTTATTTCGCGGTACACAAAACCTAAAAAGTTAAGTGGTAAAAACAATTGAATCATATACGCGTTAATCATCACAAGTTCACCAATAGAAAGCGTACCTGCAACTACCTCGGTTGAGCCCAACCACATTAACGCGGTAATAGCACAAGCAATAATAAGTGCTTGGCCTGAGTTGAGGGCGAGCAGCGACATTCTATTTTTTAAACGGGCTTTTTCCCAGTTTGCTAAAAAGGTGTCGTACGTTTTTGCTTCAAACTGCTCATTATTAAAATACTTTACAGTTTCATAATTAAGTAGGCTGTCTATGGCGCGGGTATTACTTTGATTGTCGGCAGCATTTGCTTCTCTAATAAAGCGGTTTCTCCACTGAGTAACCACCACAGTAAAGGTAATATAAATAGCAACTGCCAGTAATGTAATAAGCGCAAACCAAACAGAAAACAACGTGCCAAAAATAATCGCAACGGTCAGTATTTCAAATAAGGTAGGCACAATATTAAACATTAAAAAGCGCATTAAAAAGCTTAACCCGCTCGTACCGCGCTCTATATCGCGGCTAATGCCACCGGTTTGCCTATCTAAATGAAAAGCCAGCTCAAGTGAGTGCAAATGCTTAAATACTTTTAAACCAATATCACGCATAGCGTGCTCGGTAACGCGCGAAAATACAGCATCTCTTATTTCACCTAAAAATACGCTAGCAAAACGCAGTCCACCGTACATCAATAACAATAAAGCAGGAATAACTAACAGTGGGTTAATCGACTTATCTACAGAGTCTATTATTTCTTTAAGTGCCCAAGGCATTAAAAGCGTGGCACCTTTTGCGCCTATAAGCGCCATAAGTGCAATAAAAACACGGCCTTTAAATTTTGTAAGGTAGGGCCATAGTGTTTTTACACTTTGGCGTAAATTCATGGCGTCTGGTCGTTTTTCACTGCTTTGTTTGGGCCGCATTCAGTATCTCAGAGTTGGTATATGGGTAAATAAACTAACTTATAAGCTAACAAGCTCAGTAAATTGAAATAAGGAAAGATACTAGTTTAATTTTTTGGATATTAATTTTAAGCATTAAAATGCGTTTACCAAATTAATGCTTTCTAAAATAGCAGTATATATTTTCCGGTAGAATATATCGCATATAACGTTTTCTGAAACCAGCTTTCCATAATGATTTGCTATAGGCTTGCTTAAACTTAATCGGGTTAAGAAACATTTTTAATGGATCGGACGTTTTAGCAAAGTAACTTTCATGGCTATTTGCTCCGACATACTCAGAGTGTTTTAGATTACCAAAGTTTACGGATTCGCTATAAGTAGGAGTTTTTAATAGTCGAGATATAGGTTTTATAGCTGTTTCAGGAGCGATATTTATTTTTTTATAGTCCCTCTCAATAGCCATAAAATCAGAAATAAAGTCCATAGCCCCTTTTTGAAATTCGTTTATTGTATTTAGCTTATCATTAGAAAAGTCATTAGGTTCGAATATAGCTACTATTTCATCATTCTTATTATCGAATTTAATTACAGAGCCGTGAGGCGCCGAAAAAATAAATTCGAGCATATGCACACCTTCCGATAGCACTTGAAAATTATTTTTAGGTTCTGAAAAGTTACACATATAGCCAGACATCGGAAACCCTTTTTCAGCAAACTTTATTGCAGTTTGAAATGTGCCTAGGTAATAACCATGAATATCTATTTCATTATTTTCTAATAGCATTAGCTTATTCAGTGAATTCTGGATTGTCCCTTGCCATCCAATGTCAACAATCGCGACTTTTTTGGTATCCATAAACCCAATTTGATCCAGGTAAGTTAATAGGTTCTCTCTTTCGACCGCTGCATTACTGCACACATCATCAACTAATAAATGAAAGAGTTTTGCTAATTTATCCTTATCGCTATCTGTTTCTATTGTATGATTTTGATCAGAAAAGCCTACTTTTTTTATTTTTTCAATATGTTTTTTTTGCATCTATATCAACTCTATCAAGGTAGTTTACGACGCTCAAATTAGGAACAAAATGACAAAGTACTTTTATCGAATATTCATCGATGCCATTGTATATAGTGGGGATGTTTATAGCTCGCCTTGATGCATACATATATTTACTAACTGGGGTTTTAATTCCTTGATTCATAAGGCTATACACTTTATGCATTATATAGCCGTCGCGCGCAAGGAAAAATACATGTTCTATTTCTTGATGTATTACCTGACTAGTAAGCCAGCGAGTTAAGCCAAAATATATTATTCCACAATAAACATAACCGAAGTCGTACCAAATATTTTCATTGTTATTATTTCTTTGAGTAAACGTTTTGTTGATGATAGTCGCAAAATAAATAGATTCTTCTATGGATAGCTTCGGGGGATATAGCTGTCTTAGTCTTTTAAACGAATTATGGCTCAAAGCATATTCACTGGTTTTTTTGTAATAATAAGGTTTGATGCCTTCTTTCATCGCATTAATTACATCGGCGAAGTAATAATCGCCAATATGTAATAGCTTAGATGGTTTACAGGATAGTTCTTTAAGTATATGTGGATATAATCCACCTTTAGACTTTGATTTACGGATTACAGAAGATAAAAATAATTGATGGAATTTTGTATAACCATTATCGTAAAGAATTTTTTTTATCACATATTCTGGTAAGTACATGTCTGAGGTGAAAATTACCTTTTTATCACTATCAATACAGTATTGATAAAAAGAGTGCATATATTCATTTTTAACACAAAATTTTAATTCTATTTCGATTTCTAGCGCTTTCAATATATTTATTGTTTTGCTGTCTAGATCTTGTGTTTTTTGTATGTGTGCATATATTTCATCCAAGCCTATGGATTGGGTACCATCAAGCTCAGTTAGTATCTTTGTCGCTTCTGGTTCTGCTTTACTTCGGATACTTTTAAAATCTATGTCTAGCTTTTTATGTTCATCATTATATAAATTTTCAACTATTGTAAAAATATCAGCTGGTTCGAAGACTTTTCTGAGGATTACTGTATCGAAGATATCAAAAGAGACTATTTCACTGTTGTTTATTAGCTTTTTTAGGTCAGTGTCATTACTTAGGGTATTTATTAGCTTTAAGCTTTTATTGTAAAATTTTGAGACAATTTTACTAAATATGTTTTTTTTCATAATGACTTTCCCTGCCTTATTTACTATCCATAACATAATTAAGAAAATCAAAATTTAGCTATTTGTTTACATTTAATTATACTAATTTCGTATATCCGCTGCAACTTACGCATTTAATAGTACGAAGCATCATAGGTTACCTGTTATTTTACCAAAAAAAACCACTAAATGAATGTTAAATGAATAATAAAACTGCAAATATTAGATGGTGGGTAAGCCTAAATGATTACTCAATTTTCATTGGGTAAGGGGAAGGTATGTTGCCGAAGTCGTAGATTTAAACGTAACATATTTTGTAAATTAGATTTTCGAAAGAAAATTTAAACAATTCGCTCGACCTAAAGTAACTTAAGCGCTCAGAGGCGAAAGGAAAGCTACGGGGAAAATCAAACTAAATACATAGAAGACTATTGTATTTCAAATACTAGCCCTTATATACTACGCATCCCTTATTTTAGTTTTAAAACGTGAATGTTTAAATTTAGAGTGTTTTTAACTGCCTTTTTGCTACTTGCTGCACTTTTTAGTGTGCAGAGCAATGCTATGGGCGCCTCACAAAATTTAAATATCAATGTTAGTACGCAGGTTTCGCTTACTGATATTGCCGATTTAACTAAAATACAGCCTATTAGTAAGTCTGTAGATACTTCGCAGCATAGAAAAACGCATCAAACCGATTTTGACGCGCACCAACCAAGGTTAACTGCCAATAATTCATCATTGTTTTTGCACACTGTTCAAAGTGAGCCAGAATATGATGTGGTTTTTGAATTTTTTGCTCAAAACCTTGTTAGGCATATATTCTTACGACCAAGAGCGATTAATCCTATACAGCCTTGGTATACGTTTGTAACTAATAGTAAAAAGTCGCGTTTGAGTGGCTGGAAAGACGTTAATTTACTCTACAAAGCTGTAACTACCTACCACGCTTAATTTTCCTTATTTAATTTTATTAGGTTTTAACTTTTAAAGTTTTAGCCTGCAGATTAATTGTGCTTTTAAAAAGTACGTTGCTAGCTTTGCTGGCAATAAGGATTCAACATGTTAAGTTTTAAAAAAGATAAAAAGCCGTCTACGGCTAAGTTCAAATTAAGCTATATAGCCATGCTAATAGTATTGGTTTTATTAGCTATCAGCGCATTACCAAATTTATACCCAAATAAATCGTGGTTGCACATCAGTGCTGCTCCGCACAGCGAAACGCAATCTTTACCGAGCACTAAAACGCTAGTTACTTTTTTAAATAAACAAGGGCTAGAGGTTGAGCAGGGTTTAGATAAGCAATCCACTATTAATATACTTTTAAACGAGCCAACTAAAAGCGCTCAGGCGCAAGCGGCTATAAAAGCGCAATATCCAAACACGCAAGTTAAAATTGTTGAGCATGCAACCAGCCCAACATGGTTACAAGATTTTGGTTTATCACCAATAAAGCTGGGCCTTGATTTAAATGGCGGTGTGCTATTTGTACTAGACGTAGATTTAGATAAAGCCGTTGATGAGCAATTAGTCAGTGCGTATCAACAAGCTAAATCAATCATCATTAAGCAAAAAGCACATGGCGTAAAAGCGCAGCAAACTCAGCACGGGTTTGAAATAAACGCATTGCCTAATGCAACCGACAAGTTAACCCCAGTTATTGAAGAGCTACAAAGCCGATTTGCTAATTTAGCCGTTGTAACAAGCAATAACGGCAGCGTTAAAACTGCCAAATTTAGTTATTCAGAGCAAGGCCGCAGCAGCTTTGATAAAGAAGTAATGGGGCAAACACTCACAACCCTTCGTTCACGTATTGAAGAGTTAGGCATTACCGAAGCGGTAACACAGCGCCAAGGAAAGCACCGCATTCGTATAGAGCTACCAGGCGTGCAAGATCCAACCGAAGCAAAACGTATTATTGGTGCAACAGCATCGCTTGGTTTTTATCAATTAAAAGAAATTGGCGGGCAAACATTTAATATGCAATCGGGCGGAACCATAAAGCTTGATCCTGTGCCAATTTTTACAGGGGACCATATTAATAATGCAAACATAGGCCGCGACGATTGGGGTAAACCACTTGTACAACTAAGCCTAGACGGCCAAGGCGGGGATGAAATGTCGGCGTTTTCAAAAGCCAATATTGGTAAGCCAATGGCGACGGTTTACTCTGAGTACTCTCAAAATGCTAAAGGCGAAGTAGTTAAAAAAAGCGAAGTTATTAACGTTGCCAATATTGCTCAGCATTTAAGTTCGCGTTTTAGTATTACCAATATGAAAAGCCAACAAGCGGCAGCCGATCTGGCATTATTACTACGTGCAGGCTCGCTTACAGCACCCGTTACAATTGTGCACGAACAAACAATAGGGCCAAGCCTCGGCAGCGAAAATATTAGTAATGGCTTAGCCGCGCTTATGTTAGGCATGGGTATTACGCTTGCATTTATGGCGCTTTGGTATCGCCGTTTAGGCCTTATTGCAAACGTAGCACTTATATTAAATTTAACGTCGCTTGTGGGCTTAATGTCATTATTACCAGGGGTTGTGTTAACGCTTCCGGGTATTGCAGGTCTGGTGCTAACCATAGGTATGGCGGTAGACACTAACGTAATAATATTTGAACGCATTAAAGAAGAACGTCGCCAAGGCCGTGCACCATATCAAGCTATTCAAGAGGGTTATAAACAAGCCGCAAATACAATATTTGATGCCAATATAACCACCATGATCACCGCACTTATCTTATACGGCATAGGCTATGGGCCCGTTAAAGGTTTTGCCATTACACTCGCACTGGGGCTTTTAACGTCTGTATTTACAGGTGTGTACGTATCAAAAATATTAAGCCAAACGTTGTATTTAAAAATGGGTAAAAAAGTAGGAGAAAAAGCACATGCTTAATTATTTTTTGAAAGGTGAGGCGGGCACACGTTTACGCTTTATGGGTATGCTTTTAAGTGCCATTTTAGTGCTGCTATCCGTATTTACGCTTACGCAAAAAGGTCTAAATTTTGGCCTAGATTTTACCGGCGGTTATTTAACTGAGTTTACAACCAGCCAAAGTGTTGAACTAAAAGAGCTTCAATCGTTTATTGCTAAAAATCACAACGGTGAGTTTGAGCTAACCGCGCAAGGTAATAGTCATTTTCAATTAAGAGAAGCGCCAAGTGCATCAACAACAGCTAATAGCCCTGATTGGCAAAGCGCTGTTACACAAAACGATGATATAAACGCACAGGTTTTATCGTCGGCCTATATTGGCTCACAAGTGGGCGATGAGTTATTTGATCAAGGCTGTTTAGCAATGTTTGCTGCAATGATTGCGGTAATGATTTACCTTGCAGTGCGTTTTGAATGGCGATTAGCCGTTGGCTCTGTGGTAGCGCTAGTGCACGATTTAATACTCGTACTTGGATTATTTTCACTATTACAAATTGAATTTAACCTAACCGTACTGGCAAGTTTACTGGCTATTATTGGTTACTCACTTAACGACTCAATAATAGTAGGGGATAGAGTACGCGAGCTTTTACGTGTTCAATCAACCAATGTACTTAGCCCAGCGACTATTATTAATAATGCGATTAAAAGTACGCTAACACGTACCTTAATAACTTCGGGTACCACACTTGCAACGGTTGCGAGCGTTTGGTTGCTTGCAGGTGCACCACTGCAAGGCTTTGCTATTGCATTATTTACCGGCATTGTAGTGGGTACGTTCTCGTCTATTTGTATAGCGGCAACCTTGCCGGAACTATTGGGCTTAAGCGCTAAAAACTACGAAGTTAAAGTAGATGCCCACACGCAAACATTATTAGATATGCCATAAGGTTTTTAATAAAACACAAGTAAAGAGCGGCACCAACCAACGGCTCTTTGTTAGTTTAATGCAAATTTAAGCCCCGCTAGTATTCCCACCAAGCTTGCGGGGTTTAAAACAATGGTTTTAAGCCCCGCAAAAATGTTAAACTAGCTGCCTTATTTTTACAGCCTGTATTGTACTAATCCCCATGAATAAAACCCACGTAATCGAACACCTTCGTTTTGCGCTAGAAGCGCAGCTTACAACAGCTAAAGTAGCGGCAAAAACTGCGCACGACACCGCCACACATGAAGAAAACATAGCCGAAAATAAATACGATACCCTAGGGCTCGAAGCCGCTTATTTAGCACAAGGCCAAGCCCAGCGCGTAAACGATTGCTATAAAAGCATAGAATTGTTCGAACCTGCCTTTAATGAAAAACCAACCGACAAAATAGCTATCGGTTCGCTGGTATGTTTAGAAGATGATAACGCAGCCCAAA
The DNA here is from genome assembly GCF_000238895.1 of Pseudoalteromonas sp. BSi20429. Lineage (NCBI taxonomy): Bacteria > Pseudomonadati > Pseudomonadota > Gammaproteobacteria > Alteromonadales > Pseudoalteromonadaceae > Pseudoalteromonas > Pseudoalteromonas sp. BSi20429. The sequence goes on from NZ_BADV01000036.1 coordinate 143,539, forward strand.
AATGGTTTTATTTAGGCCCTGCAGCTGGTGGTTTAACAGTAAACGTTAAACAGCACGCAATTGCTGTTGTAACACCCGGCGCACCAATGGGTAAGCAGTTACTAAATAAACAGATTGATGATGAAATTACGTTAACAATTGCAGGTAAAGCCCACGAATATGTAGTGGTAGAGATTTTATAAAGCTTTGGTTTTTTAAGAGAACACCATCTGACAAAGCTATGCCAACGTAATAATCGCTTATTTATATTCATAAATTAATTGTCGGATGGCATGGCTCCGCCATTTATCCAACCTACAGCTATGTTTTTATAGCGTAACGTGATGTGTATTTCAATTTCTACAAAGGCATATAATGAGAAGTACCTAATAGTATAAAAGTGAGCAGGGTTGACGTTAGGTGCTCCCTTTTTAATTGATTTTAGTGGTTTACAGCCTCGTTAGTTGTATTTCCCAAGTTGGCTACTCGGTGCTACTATAGTGATACATTTGTTTGGGGATTATTATGAGAGTAGAACTAGTAACAACATTGAAGCGTCAAGCAACGAAGATATTATCTGAACTTCATTCCTCTAAAGAACCTGTGTTGATAACTGAACATGGACAACCATCTGCATACTTAGTAGATGTTGATGATTATGAATTTATGCAAAAGCGTATGCAAATTCTTGAGTCTCTTGCAAAAGGAGAGCAGGCAATAAGTCGTGGTGAAACCATGTCGAATGTTGAAGCTAAAGATAAAATGAATAAATGGCTGAAATAATTTGGACTAATCCAGCTTTGGATGATCTTAACGATATCGCTGAATATATCGCATTAAGCAATTTGCAGTCAGCGAAAAAATTGGTTTCCAAAATATTTGAAAAAGTTGAACGTCTCGAACTCTTTCCTGAATCAGGTAAAAAACCAATTGAGTTAGCTAACCTAAATTATCTTGAACTGGTCGTGAATCCTTGTCGTATATTTTACAAAAAAGATAACGATAAAGTATATATTTTGCACGTAATGAGACAAGAACGAGACTTACGAAAATTTTTGTTGCTAACGCAATATACAGCTAACAAGTAGGTAATCCCTGAGTGAAATTAGTATGACCCCATACTAATTATTATAAAAAGCAATTATTAAAAAGCCATCCAAACATCTATCGAAATTCCAACTTAACCAATATAAGAACTAAATTATAGTTTGTTTATTAAAAAAATTGCTACACACGTTCCTTAAGTGTTTAATATAGCGTACATAAATAATATGGAGGTTGAAATATGAGACATAACAATTGGTCTTGCTCTAAGTGTAATAATAACGAATTTGATACCGGTGAAATAAGAGTTTCGGGTGGCTTTTGGTCAAGAATTTTTGATGTTCAAAATAAAAAGTACACCGCTGTGACATGCAGTCGATGTAGTTTTACTGAATTTTATAAAGGTTCATCATCAACACTTGGTAACGTATTTGATTTCTTTACTGGGTAATCAAAGCTTAAAAAGCACTTTAACTGAAATGTAAACTGATCAGTTCAAGAGATACCTCCTCATTAAGGTGAGGAGGTTAAATGCTTAAACACACCTAAGCGATAATTCGCCTTATTAAATGTAGGTGGACCTTTAGATATACACCAACTAATAGCAGTTAAACAAAATCTATTACACGCACTAATAATAAGCTTCAATAACAGACCATAAGGCTTGGATGAATTTATTTTTATGATTTTTCATCTAACATCCTATATTTTAAATATCCAATTTTAGGTAGTTTTTTTTACAAACTTAGCAGTTACCATCATTTCGCCAATGCCATCTACTTTACAATCAAGTTCGTGATCTTTTTTATCAAGCACTCTTCTAACTACCGCTTTGGTGCCAATTTTAATTACTTGCGAGCTGCCTTTAATTTTTAAATCTTTGGCTACTGTCACTTTGTCGCCATCATTAAGTAATGTGCCGTTGGCATCTTTAACTAAAATAGCGTCTTCATCGCTAGTATTATTAGGGTTCCACTCATGGGCGCACTCGGGGCAAACAAGCAGTTGTTGGTCCTCGTAAACATATTCACATTGACATTTTGGGCAAGCAGGCAGCGACATTTTTAACTCTCATAAGGTGTTGTTTTGCGTATTTTAATCTGCGTTATTAGTTAATCAATATTTTTCATCTTCACGCTAAAAATATCTCGTTTGTGCGTTTTTAAAAAAGGGCATATAAAGCACATGTCGCTTAAGCAATTTAAGCGCTAACTCGTACAGTAGGTACCTGTTAAAGCACCCATCATATTAAGTGATTCGCGCAATGCCCACTTAGTACGATGGGTGTTTCTATTTATAATGCTTAGTATTTTACTAAGCATGCTTTTTATATTTTGACTTAACTAGGAAAAGTCGTGTTTAAAACCTTAATTGTGGTTGATAACAACGAGCAAACGCTTGCTCAATCGTTCGAAAATGTAATTACGTTTAATACCTACTTACGTGATTACCCAAAACATAACGAACCAAAAACACGCATTATTAATCTGTGCGACTCAAGCCAATACTTGAGCAAAGGTTACTATTGCTCGTTACTTGCAGAGGCGCGCAAGCACCAAGTTTTACCCAGTGTAAAAACCATTAATGCTCTTCGTAGTGGCCAAGCACCTATGTTAAATGTGGGCCAAATAGATGGCACACTTTACTTTGGCAATGCCCAAAATGATTTACAATCAAAAGCAGCAAAGTCGGTATTTAAACAATACCCAGCGCCTATTTTATTTGTTGATGAGCAAGGCTTATTACAACAAGGCTCGATGTCGTCTTTAAGCGAGCAACAGTACAGCGAATTTGTAGCCAAGCTAGATAACTTTACTAAAACGCAGTGGCGTATTAGTTCGGTACAACGTCGTTTTAGATGGGACATGGCAATACTTGTTGATCATAACGAAAAAGTACCACCGAGTGATAAAGACGCCATTGCACGTTTTATTAAAGCAGCGGCTAAACATGGTATTAATGCACAAGCATTAAGCTTTGACGAAATTGATAACATTGCCCAGTTTGATGCGTTATTTATTCGCCAAACTACAGCGATTGACCATCCAACGTACCGCCTTGCAAGCAAAGCGCAAAGCCTGGGTTTAGTGGTTATTGACGATGCTGAGTCTATTTTACGTTGTTGTAATAAAGTGTATTTACACGATGCTTTTAATTATCAAAAAGTGCCAAGTTTAAAAACGGTTGTAGTGGCTGAACAAGCAAATGAAACGCTTGAGCAATTAGAAGAAGCGTTTACGTATCCGCTTGTTTTAAAAATGCCTGAAGGGTCGTTCTCAAAAGGTGTGTTTAAAGTTTCAAACCGTGATGAGCTTGCCGCTAAGCTTACAGAGCTGTTTGAGTTTAGCGCATTAGTGCTTGCACAAGAGTACATGTATACCGAATACGATTGGCGAGTGGGTGTGTTAAATGGCCGTGCAATTTATGCATGCCGCTATTTAATGGCGCGTAACCATTGGCAAATTTATAACCACGACGCTAAACGGTTTTTCTCTGGCGGCTTTGAAACTCTACCAACCTTTGAGTTACCAAAAGCGGTATTAGATGCAGCATTAAAAGCATGTAAAACAGTGGGTAGGGGTTTATATGGCGTAGATGTTAAAGAGCATCAAGGCAAAGCATACGTGCTTGAAGTAAACGATAACCCAAGTATTGATCACAAAGTAGAAGACGGCTATTTAGGCGATGAGCTATACATGATCATTATGGATGAGTTTAAACAACGCTTAGAAGCACGAGGCCGTGGGTAATAACATGAGCAACCTTGTTATTCGAAAGGCGCTTAGCAGTGATTTGAACGCACTGATTGACGTTGAAAACGCCTGCTTTAATAACGATAAATTGAGCCCGCGCAGTCTAAAACGCTGGCTTAGTGCAAAACACGGTATTTTACTCGTTGCAGAAAGTGGCGAGCAAATATGCGGCTATGGGCTAGTGTGGTGCCATAAAGGCACTCGCTTAGCGCGTTTATATTCGCTTGCTGTAAAACCCACAATGCAAGGTAAAGGCATTGCAAAAGCATTGCTTACTAGTCTAGAAAAAGAAACGTGTGAGCGGGCTCGTATTTACCTTCGTTTAGAAGTGGCTGTAAATAACGAAGGTGCGATTGGGCTTTATAAAAGCTTAGGCTACAGAGTATTTGGTCAATATAGCGATTATTACGACGACCACAGTGACGCACTACGAATGCAAAAAAACATTCGACAAACGAGTGAGTTAAAAGTGGCGCGTTTAACGCCGTGGTATCAGCAAACAACTGAGTTTACGTGCGGACCTGCTGCACTATTAATGGCAATGGGCGCACTTGAGCCTACTACTGAGCTTAGCCAATCACATGAGCTGGCACTTTGGCGTGAAGGTACCACCATTTTTATGACATCGGGTCATGGAGGGTGCCATCCATTTGGTTTGGCACTTGCGGCTAATAAGCGTGGTTTTAAAAGCGAGGTAATGGTTAATACCACCGAGCCTTTATTTTTAGATGGCGTACGCAACGAAAATAAAAAAGTGGTACTTGCCACAGTGCATCAGCAATTTGTAGATAGTATTGCACAGGCAAATATACCCCTTACACATAAAGATGTAGAGCTTGAGCATATTGAGCAGTGGTTAAGTAAAGGCTTTAGCGTGCTGTTATTAATTAGCACATACAGTTTTGATGGTAAAAAATCGCCACATTGGGTGTGTGTTACGCACCTTGATGAGCACTGCGTGTATGTTCACGATCCGTTTTGTGAGCCCGGTAACGATAAACAGCTCGCAATAGATTGCCAGTATGTACCTATTGCACGAAGTGATTTTAGTAAAATGTCAGCGTTTGGTAGCCAACGTTTAAGAACGGCGGTGGCTATAGCTAATAAAATATAAGGTTAACAGTGACTTTTTTAGATTTAATTGATGTAGCCCCGTATTCGTGGGCAGCTATTGGTACTGCGGCTTTTTGCGGTGCCATTATTGGTATAGAGCGCCAGTTGCGCGGGAAACCTGTAGGCATTCGTACCTCTGCGTTAATAACCTTGGGTACGTATTTGTTTTTATCCACTGCGTTTAATTTACAAGGGGATGTAATAGATCACTCTCGTGTAGTTGGTCAAATAATTACAGGTATCGGCTTTTTAGGGGCTGGCGTTATGCTCGCAAAAGATGGGGCGGTAGTTGGCGTTACATCAGCTGCAACCATTTGGGTGCTCGCATCAATAGGCGTTATGATAGCGACCGAAAACCTTGGCGCTGCAATAAAACTCTCGGTGCTGGTGGTCGGTATTTTATACGGTGTTGACGTACTTGAGGCTAAATTTAAAAGCTTAAGCAAAGGCGTACACACTAAAGTAAAAAACTATCAAAAACGCTATTATCGAAAAGAATTTAACGACACAGAACGCCACTAAAAGTGGCGTTTTTTAATTAGAGCGTAATTGTTTGATATTGGATGGCATCTTCAATAGGAGCTGGGCGCCCAATAAAATAGCCTTGTGCGTTATCAACGCCTAGTTTTCTGAGTGTGTTTAATTCATCTTGATTTTCTATACCCTCAGCTACAATTGAGCAATTAATAGCTTTAACAAATCCGCATAGTGCTTTAGCTAATAAAAACTTTCTACGGTCTGTGTTTATATTTTGAGTGAGGCTTATGTCTAACTTAATGATATCTGCCTCTAATTCTAAAATATGCTGAAAAGATGAAAATCCAGCACCTACATCATCGATAGCTAGCTTTACACCCCGGTTTCTTAATGGTCGAAGTGCGGTTCTGATAGCTTGGTAGTCTAAAATAGGTGAATGTTCAGTCACTTCTAAAATTATTCTATTACAATCAATGCTTTGTAATACTTTGTCTATTGAGCCTGATAAAATATGCTGAGGTGAAGTATTTATAGTGATATAAGCTTTTTCATCAAATTGCTCTAAGCAATGTAATGTATTTTGTATAGCAAGTATTTCTAATGCTTCTCCTAAACCCAGTTTTTCAGCATCTTTAAACCAAATATCAGGTGTTTTATAGGGTTCAATAAAAAAGCGTGACAGAGACTCATAACCCGAAAGTTGATTGGTTGATAAATTAAATATGGGCTGAAAATAAATCGTAATATCGTTTGTTTTTATAATATTTTCAATAAGCGACTTTGACTCATTATTTAAAATGTCAGATTGAACTTTTTTTTCGATTAACTCAGTAGCTATTTCAGAAATCAGCCTAAGAAATGACAAATCTCTGTCGTTCAAGGTATTGTCTAATACGGTTTTATAACAGCAAAAAGTTCCATAAATCTTTCCGGTGGATAAGATAATGGGTACACCAATATAAGAGCCAATATTTAGCTTTTCTGTGACTGGCATGTTGCGGGTTATTGGGTGCTCAAGAGTATTAGGGATTATTTGTTCTAGCTCGTTATCGGATATTTTTTTACAGTAAGTTTCGCAAATTGGATCTGAATTACCTACTGATACGCAGGTATTTGTAGTTTGGTTATCTACCACTTTAAAAACGCGATCAGTATTGGTGAATTCTGAAATAAACGCGACTTCCATACTCAAATGTTTTCGTACAAGTGAAAGTAACTTTAATAACTTTGATTCAATAGAAGCATCGCTTTGTGGATCAAAAAGGTGCTTACTAAGTTTATCTCTCATGCAGTTACCTTGATATAGCGTAAATTATATTATTGATAAGAGTATAATTTATGTATAAAAAAATGCCAATTTAGAGTGTCGTCGCTGGTTATCCAAATAACTTTCGTCTAACTACTTTTCTATAACCACTAGGCGTTTGGCTTAATACTTTTTTAAACACGCGTGTTAAATGCCCTTGGTCGTTATATCCCACTTCTAAAGCCACTTCTTGAATTGATAGATTTGATGATGCTAATAACTCCTTCGCACCTTCTACGCGTAATTGTTGCCAATACTCAATAGGGCTTTGGTTCGTTGCCGCTCTAAAACGGCGGGTAAAAGTACGATAGCTCAAGCTAAATTGGGCAGCGACTTCTTGCAGGTTTAACTCGGTGGCTAAATTTGTTTTTAGCCAAAACTGAATTTGCGCAATTAGCTCGTCGGGGTGGCGGTCTACTGCGCCTTCTAAGTAGCGTTGATCTTCGTAGGGTTTGCGTATTTCGTGCGAAAAATTACGCTCTACATGTTGAGCGGCGGCTTTTCCATAGTACTGACTAATAATATGTACGATCACATCTGCAAGGGCATTAAGACTGGCTACCGTATACATGCGCTCTGACTGAGTTATAAAAAAGTCGGGTTTTAAACGCACTAACGGGTAGTCGTGGCTAAATTGTTTGGCGTAATGCCAATGGGTGGTAGCAGGGTGCCCATCAAGTAAGCCAGCCTCTGCTAATAAACAGTTGCCAGTACCGACACCAATTATATGGCTGCCTGTACTAAAGCTTTCGCTTAGCCAATCAACTATTTCTTGATTTGTACGTACTACTGGGCGCGGATTTCGCCAAATACCCGGCACTATAATTAAATCGCTGTAGGACGCGTTAGTTGTTATGCAATCAGGATTTATAGCAAGGCCTGCGCGAGTGGGTATAGATTCAGCATTTTTAGCCACTAAATTTATAGCAAGCGGTCTAAAGCTTTGCTTATCAAGATGGCCTTTAGCAAAGGCCTCGCCGGCTCTTAACATCTCAATAGGCAGCGTTAAACTAGTCACTAATAAATGCGGATAAACCGCTATAGCAATGTTTAATGGTGGATTAGTGTTTTTTTCAGTCATATAAATGCTCCGACCAGTACATTTTGGCCTTTTGTGCTGAATATTTGGCTATTAAAGCACAATGTATGGTTCATAATCCATTTAAACTGCTTCTTCTTCTAATAACACGTTTTTTAAAGGTAAATTATGACTGCATTACCCGTTATAGTAGGCATGGGTGGCATTAACGCCGCTGGCCGTACTTCTTTTCATCAAGGTTATCGCCGTATCGTGTTAGATAGTTTAAATGCTCAAGATCGCAGTGAAACATTCTTAGGCCTCGCCACACTGATGAATCTAGTAAGCGTTGTAAACGGCCAATTACAAGATGCACAAGGTAATAATGTTGAGCAAAGCGACATAGAAGCACGCTTTGGTGAGCAAATTATTGCTGGTACGCTTATTCGTAAAATTGAAAAAGAACACTTTGATGCCGATGCCACACCGTGGCAGCAAAAAATGACGCTAAACGCATCAAGCGATAACGCAATTGTGTTTGAAACGCGCGCTCGCGACTTACCTACACCTGTTCCAGCTAGCTGGCAAGTTGAAGAACTTGAAGGCAAAAAAGTAAAAGTAACTATTGCAGCCGACTTAGATGTTAAGCATGACTCAACACGTGATAACCCGATTAAATCTGCAGGGCAATTTCCGACTGGGTTTGATCCGTCTGTTATGTATAACAGCCGCTATCAGCCTCGTGGTCTGCAAGCTACTATTTTTGCAGCTACCGATGCTATTAAATCAACAGGGCTTGATTGGCAGCATATTATGAATAGCGTAGAGCCAGATAAAATTGGTACCTATTCAGCATCGGTAATTGGCCAAATGGACGACAAAGGCCTAGGCGGTTTAGTAAAGGCGCGCCAACAAGGCGACCGTGTTAGTACTAAGCAGTTAGCACTGGGTTTAAATACAATGTCGACCGACTTTATTAACGCGTATGTTACGGGCAATGTAGGGACTACGTTTTCGACCTCGGGGGCCTGTGCTACGTTTTTATACAACTTACGTGCAGCGGTTAACGACATACAGGCAGGGCGTACACGCGTTGCGGTTGTCGCAAGTGTTGAGTGTGCTATTACACCAGAAGTGATTGAAGGTTTTGGTAACATGAGCGCACTTGCAAATGTCGAAGGTTTGCGCCGTTTAGATAACTTATCAAGTGATGAAGAACCAGATTATCGCAAAAGTAGCCGCCCATTTGGCGACAACTGCGGCTTTACATTAGGTGAAGGCGCACAAGTTGCTATTTTAATGGACGATGCTTTAGCCCTTGAACTAGGCGCCGACATTATGGGCTGCGTACCGGATGTATTTGTAAATGCAGATGGCATAAAAAAATCAATCACGTCACCTGGCCCTGGTAACTATATTACCATGGCTAAATCGGCTGCTTTAGCAACGAGCCTTTTAGGCAAAAAAGCCTTGCAAGAACGTAGCTTTATTTTAGCGCATGGCTCAAGTACACCGTTAAACCGCGTAACAGAGTCGTTGATATATCACAAAGTGGCACAAACGTTCGCTATTGATAATTGGAAAGTGACAGCGCCAAAAGCCTATGTTGGTCATACTATAGCTCCTGCAAGTGGCGACCAATTAGCGATAGCTCTAGGTGTATTTAGCCATAATATTATGCCGGGTATTACCACAATTGATAAAGTGGCTGATGATGTTTACACCGATCATCTTGATATTCGTAATAGCCATTACGAATGCGCCGATATGGATATTGCTTTTATAAATTCAAAAGGCTTTGGCGGTAACAATGCAACAGCTACCGTACTTTCACCAAAAGTAACAATGCAAATGCTCGCTAAGCGCCATGGCGATCAAGTTATGACTAGTTACGCGCAGAAAAACGTGGCAATTAAAGCCGCGCAACAAACGTATCAAGCTCAAGCTGATTTAGGCCAATATGAGCTTATTTACCGCTTTGGCGACGGACTTATTGACGACAACGACATTGTAATAGACGAGCAAAGTATTCAGTTACCTGGCTTTGAAAAAGCAATTACGTTTAGCACAACAAATTCCTATCAAGATATGTTTTAAGCACACATACTTGTTAGCAAGGCGCTTTTTAAGCGCCTTTTTTAATGCCTCAAATATATTTATCTATTAAGTTTTTTCTAAGTGAAGCTCATTAAATGAACTAGTTTTTTGTATTTACACTTGCTTTTATCTTGAACGTTTGTTTCTATTATATAAACACTATCTAGGATGGATAAAACTGATGAAAAAACTCATATTAGCGCTTTCTTTAACTTGTACTTTTACTCAACTCTCTGTTTTTGCAGATGACTTTATTCCTGCAGAAGTGATTAATAAAAACTACGATCAGCTCACTAATACTTCTTCGCGCGCTTCGAGGTTAGAGGGGATTAATTTGAGCAGTTACGTGGTTGATAAAAGCGGGCAGGTTAGTGATATAGAAATTGTAGCTACGGTTGGGCAAAAAAAGTACCAAAGAGAAGTAATGGATTACGTGTCTAAGCTCAACTACAAAAGTGCAAAATTAAATGGTGAGACTATCCCTGTAGCAAAAACCATTACTGTAAGTTCGCAAAATTTACATATTAATTTTTCAAACGATAAAGCGTCTCGCGGCTTTTTTAATGATTATGAGCAAGCTAGTAAATTAATCGACGAAAAGAAATACGATGAAGCTAAAAGCCGTATCGATGAATTAGAAAATGAACATACAAAAAATACGGTTGAGATTGTTTTGCTTGCATGGCTTAAAAGCCAGCACAGTTATTTTGTGCAAGACTGGAAGAGCTTTGATCAGCATATCTACGAAGCGTTTTTATTTAGAGCTAATCTACCGGATCAAATTCAAAAACGTGTGATTAAAAACGCTTTACAGTGGTTTATATCAAAACAAGATTATGTACGTGCTTATGATGCAATAGATGCACTAGGCAATATTGAATCCATAACCTTTACAGAGCAAAACAAGGAACAGTTGTTAACTCAAGTGAACGATATTTATAAAAACTCGGGAGATATTAAGCAACAATTTAGTTTAGCTTCAGAACAAGCTGTAATGCCTATGATGTCGAAGTCTGAAGTTAAATTAGAATCAGAATTACCACTGAGCAAAGTGCAACTTAGATGCGAAAACAAAGTCGTTGACTATGACACTAATACAATTGATAAAATTGTTATTTCGAAAAATGATTTGCGTTGTGGATTATTAATAAAAAGCGCTCAAGCACAAACAATTACACTTAAGCAAAGCGGTGAAAGCTTTTTATAAAAATTGTAACTCCCCACATATAAATTATGGGGAGTTATTGCATTAATAAGTTTTGGCTATTCAAATAATGCATTGGAATTTTGCTGCAATACTTATTAAAAAAACTGTTACTTAAACTTTTTTACATACCTAAGCGTTATAAAATTAATAATGGCAAGTAAAATGGCTATTTCGTAACGGCTGTAGGCTACAGCTATACCAATTAAACCCATATTCCAAATACTGGCTGCGGTTGCTGTGCCGGAGGTTGATTTGTTATTTTTCAAAATTGCGCCACCGCCAATAAAACCAATACCAGTAATGATGCCTTGCAACATTTTTGATTGAGCTTCTGCGCCATCTAAAACCGACATAGCAATTAATGCATACCCACACGATGCAACAGCAACAAGAGGAAAGGTACGAAGGCCTGCGCCATCATTACTTCGCTCTCTGTCGTAAGCCATGGGTAGTGCAAGTAGGTATGCAATACCTAAGTGTATTAAGTTATCGATGATTTCATTCCACTGTAAATCAATTTCCATTATTGAGCCTGTGCTGGTTAACTTTGTTAATAATAAGCAAACAGCAAGCCATGGCATAAATGACTATTAATCAATGAGTTATTGTTAATACCTGTATTTAACAAGAATTATTGAGGAAACTTTTACATGTTTTTATTACTATTTTACGCAATAGTTAATTTGATCTGAGTTTTAAAGCCCCGTATTCTTTTATCCAGACTAAAAGACACCTATGTGAATCTCTTGCCTTTAAATAAAACATTAAGCACACCCACTAAGCTTGAAAAAACAGCCTTACTATTTTGCGTTGGGTTATCTGTTATTGCTTTTTTATTTCCTGAATTACTCACAGAGCACTTACAACCCGCTATTAATAAAATTTTAGGTTATTTAGGGTCGCCATTTTTTATATTGGTAAACTTGTTACTTTTTTCCGTGATAGCTATTGCTATAAGCCCATTAGGGCAACGAAAAATAGGAGGAGCGCAAGCACTTGTTGAGTTTAGTACCTTTGGTTGGCTTTCTATGTTGTTTGCAGCAGGAATGGGCTCAGGACTTATATTTTGGGGAGTAGCAGAGCCTGCACTACACACGGTTAATTCGCCTTTAAAGCAAAGCTTGTATCCCAACCACCAAACAAGTGGTTTGGCACTTACACTAGTTAATTGGGGCGCGCATGCATGGGCGCTCTATGCAGTATTTGGCTTGGTATTAGGTGGGCTTACTCGCAATAGTGGTACAGCGGGCGATATTAGTGCTCCTGTGATCAGTGCAACTAAAGGCGTTATTAATCGGGCTTGGCAGTTACAGTTGAGCTTTAGCATTAAATTAATTGCCATACTTGCAATATTTTTTGGTGTCGTGGGCACAATTGCTAATTCAACTTTATTACTGCGTAAAGGGCTCGAGCTTGAGCTAGGGGTTGAGTCTGCTTTATTTTCGGGGTTTATTATTATTTTTTTAATTGCGCTGCTTTATACTATTTCTGCAAAGTTGGGGCTTAAAAAAGGAATTCAAACTCTTAGTAAATTTAATGTGTTTTTAGCATTTGCACTTATAGCATGGCTATTAATTTTTGTGCCTATACAGCCAATTATAGATATAGCAATAGGCGGTACATGGGATTACATTCAGCTCATAACCACAGGTACATGGCAGTTTGAAAGCGTACTTAATGACCCAGCATGGGCAACAGGTTGGACATACAATTACTATTTTTGGTGGTTAGCTTGGGGTCCGTTTGTTGGTGTGTTTTTGGCAAAAATTAGCCAAGGACGGCCGGTTTGGCAATACATATTAGGTGTCGTATTTGTACCAACCTTTGTGACTATTATATGGTTTAGTGTGTTTTCGGGCTCTGCAATTGCGTGGGATCAAACTCACAATGCAGGCATTTTAGAGGCTATTAAAGCCGATTATACGCAAGGGCTGTTTGTATTTTTCGAGCAATTAGGCTGGCAAGGCGGTCTATTAATTTGGTCAAGTTTATTGCTTCTACTCATTTTTGTAGCCACATCAGCAGACTCTGCTGTTTTGGTTATTCGCCAATTAAGTGGTGCAAGTGAAGCTCAAACATGGAGCTTGTATGCTTGGTCGTTTGCACTAGGTTTATGCGCTTTTGTTTTGTTAGTACAAAACAATGAACCATTAAACAGAAGCGTTGCTATTATTGGAGCGCTTCCTTTTTTAATTATATTTATATTGCAATTAATTGGTTTTATTAAAGAGTTCATACGTGAATTTAAGCACTAAGGCTTACATTTTTTTACAATGCTATTTTTAAATTGTATATAATTTAGGTAATTATATTGGTGGGGTTAATAATGCGTACTTTATTGATTATTCTATTTTCAAATGTATTAATTGGTTGCGCTGCTGCGGGTATAATTTTAGATGGGGCAGCGCGCTCTCAACCAGGCCCAGTAAATGAGGGGCCTGTTGTAAAAGATAAAGAGGGGTTTAGCTTTACTAAACTCGGTGTTGAAGCCGATATGGCTATAGTTGAATTTATTAAAGGTAAGGGCAATAACAATACGGTACAAGTATGCAGGCAAGTGAGTAAAGTATTGAAAGAGTGTGTAGAGTTAGAAAAGTCATCCCTACACACTAATGAGCCTATGCAGTTAAAAACTGATGATGAAATAATAAGTGTTGGTCAATAAAGCTGCTTATAAAAAAGTAGCTATGATCGTAGCCTGCTTGCATTTCAAGTGTAAGCGGGTAGCCTTTTTTATCAGCAATAGCGACTAAGTTTTCTGGCTTAAGTTGCTCTTGTAAAAAGCCATCAGCATCACCTTGACTCACTAACATGGGTAAGTAATGAGCTTGCTCTGCGTTTTTCATCAACTCGCAGCTATCATATTGTGCCCAAAGCGCCTTATCATTTCCTAAATAGCCAGTAAATGCTTTTACACCCCAAGGGCATTCAATCGGATTTACAATAGGGCTAAAAGCCGAGGCACTTACAAACGCAGTCGGGTTTTTAAGTGCAACCATTAATGCACCGTGCCCGCCCATAGAGTGACCACTAATTGCTTTTGTGCTTGTTATCGGAAAATGTTGTTCAATAAGTGCTGGTAACTCACTAACAACATAATCGTACATATTAAAATGAGTGTTGTAAGGAGCTTGCGTGGCATTTACGTAAAAGCCTGCGCCTTGTGCAAAGTCGTAGCTGTCTTCATTAGGTACGTTTTCGCCGCGCGGGCTGGTGTCTGGCGCTACAATAGCAATACCTAGCTCGGCGGCTTTTTTAAATGCGCCTGCTTTTTGCATAAAGTTTTCGTCGGTACAGGTTAAACCTGATAACCAATAAAGTACCGGTACTTTATTTGCTTCACTTGCGCCAGGTGGTAAAAATACGGCAAAGCGCATAGTGCAATGTGTACTTTGCGAATTGTGAGTATATTGTTTATGCCAACCGCCAGACACTTTTACACTTGAGATATTTTCTAACATACTTAATCCTTAAAAGCCGCAAACTTAAAAGTATTACGGCTTATTCTTAAACGTGCTTAGCAGTTATCAGTAATGAATTACTGTACGAATACTTTTGCCTTCATGCATTAAATCAAACGCTTCGTTAATATCTTCAAGGCTCATTGTGTGAGTAATAAAGTCGCTAAGAGCAAATTCACCCGCCATGTAACGCTCAACAATTTCAGGAAGTTGTGAACGGCCTTTAACGCCACCAAATGCACTACCACGCCATACACGCCCAGTTACCAGCTGAAACGGACGGGTTGATATTTCTTGACCTGCACCTGCCACACCAATAATTACCGACTCACCCCAACCTTTGTGGCAACACTCAAGCGCTGAGCGCATTACGTCAACATTACCGATACATTCAAACGAGTAGTCAACGCCGCCGTCTGTCATTTCAACAATAACTTCTTGAATTGGCTTGTCGAAATCTTTTGGGTTAATTAAATCAGTTGCACCTAGTTTTGTCGCTAAATCGAATTTAGTGGTATTAATATCAACACCAATAATACGACTAGCGCCTGCCATTTTTGCGCCAATAATCGCAGATAAACCAATGCCGCCTAAGCCGAATATAGCAACAGTGTCACCAGCTTTTACTTTAGCTGTATTTGTAACTGCGCCCATGCCTGTTGTTACACCACAGCCTAGCAAGCAAATCTCTTCTAGTGATGCTTCTTTATTTACTTTAGCGAGTGAAATTTCTGGAAGTACTGTGTACTCAGAAAACGTAGACGTGCCCATGTAGTGATAAATTGGTTGGCCGTCTTTAAAAAATCGTGTAGTGCCGTCTGGCATTAGGCCTTTACCTTGTGTTTCGCGTACGGCTGAGCACAAGTTAGTTTTACCTGAGGTACACATTTTACATACGCCACATTCTGCAGTGTATAAAGGAATAACATGATCCCCAACTTCAACACTCGTTACGCCTTCGCCAACAGCATAGACAACACCAGCGCCTTCGTGACCTAAAATAGCAGGAAATATGCCCTCAGGATCTTGGCCTGATAATGTAAATGCATCGGTGTGACATACACCTGTAGCGGTAATTTTTACCATTACTTCGCCTTTTTTAGGCATCATCACATCAACTTCTTCAACACTAAGTGGTTGATTAGGACCCCAAGCAATCGCCGCTTTTGATTTAATAAATTCAGACATGTGTTTTATTTCCTTTAACTGGCTATTAAAAAATAATTGTAGACCCAATTTGCTTGGGTGATGGGCTTATTGTATTTGTTTCTCAAATAATGATAATCTCAATTTTATTAAAACACTTTTACAGTATGGTAATAATGGCACGTTGGGATGGAATTGATGAGTTTATAGCGGTTGGTGAGGAGGGCAGCTTTACTGCGGCTGCAAAAATGCTTGGGCTTTCGGTTGCGCATATTAGCCGCCATGTAACAGCGCTTGAGCAACGTTTAAATACACAACTATTAACTCGTACAACCCGTAAAGTGGTTTTAACTAAAGAAGGTGAAGTTTACTTACATCAAATAAAGCACTTACAACATGCTATGGATGAGGCAACTCAAGGTCTTGCCACGCACCAAACTACACCAAAGGGTAAAATTAAGCTCACAGCCCCTGTTATGTATGGGGAAACGTTCATTATGCCTATAGTGCATAATTTTATGAAGGATCATCCCGAGGTAGAAGTTGTTGCCACACTAAGTAACGAGCAAGAAAACTTATTAGAAGGAGGATTTGATTTAGCAATAAGGCTTGGGCATTTAAAAGATTCGAGCTTAAAAGCGCGTAGGTTAAGTGCGCGGCGTTTTATTATGTGCGCGGCACCACAGTATTTAACGCGATTTGGTGAGCCGCATACTTTAGGCGAGCTAAACAGCCATGAATGTTTAATTGGGAATAGTAGCTACTGGCGCGTAAACGAAAATGGGCGCGATAAACACATTAAAATAGCGGGGCGGCTACAGTGTAATAGTGGTTGGGCGCTGGTGGATGGCGTAAAAAAGGGGCTCGGTATTGTACAACTCCCAGACTACTACATTGAAAACGAAATTAACTCAGGGCAATTGGTGCCTATTTTAACACCCTATCAACCACAGCAAGAAGGAGTATGGGGCGTATATCCACCAAGGCAGTTTGTGGCTACTAATGTACGGGTATTGCTCGATTATTTAGTCAACGGGCTTAAAGCTTAACCGCGAGTTAATGGTTAAATACATATTGCTGTAAATATAGCCAAGTATCAGATTTTTAAATTATTTCTTACATTTTACGCCATACCCAAAGGCACTTTTTTCGTGCTACTATTGCTCAATACTTTTACGATAAGTGTTAAAAATAATATGTTTCAACCGGTTAGCTTATTTATAGGGCTTAGATATAGTCGCTCCTCTAAAGGAAATGCGTTTATATCGTTTATTTCGTTTTTTTCTATTGCCGGTATCGCTATTGGTTTAATGGCATTATTTACCGTAAGCAGTGTAATGAACGGGTTTGAAAATAGCCTGAAAACCAATATGCTTGGACTTATTCCGCATGTTGAAGTTAGCGCAGGTAAACACACTGCCACCCAAATGAACACCCTAAAAACCGACCTCGAACAATCTCCTTATGTTGATCATGTAAGCTTATATCGCCACGGCGAAGCTATTTTGCAAACAAATAAAGACTTGCACGGCGTTTTACTACAAGGCCTTTATAACGATAGTGGTTCTTTGTATAAAATTACCGATAAAATAGTGCAAGGCGATTGGAAAACTGTATTAAACAAAAATTACAACATTGCTATAAGCCGTTATTTGAGTCGTAAATTAGGCGTTAGCGTGGGTGATAAGCTTCGCGTTATTATGCCTAATGCTTCAACGTATACACCTCTTGGGCGAGTACCCAGCCAGCGTTTATTTAAAGTTGCCGCAATATACGAAACCGGATCTGAGATAGATATGGCACTTGCGTTTACGAGTGGCGCTTCGCTACAACGGGTGTTAAAGCTGGATAAAAACACCGCCCCAAATTTGAGTGTTTCATTGCACGAACCTTTCGAACTAGATGAATTTATTGAAGCAAGCCAACGTATTTTAAAAGATCACAATTACAGTGATTGGCGCAGTACCCAAGGTACTCTATTTGCAGCCGTGGCTATGGAAAAGCGCATTATGTCTATGTTGCTTGCCCTCATTGTATTGGTGGCTGTATTTAATATTGTATCGGCATTAACCATGATGGTAAGCGAAAAACAAGGTGAAGTTGCCATACTACAAACGTTAGGTTTAACACCTTCGCAAGTGCAAAAAGTGTTTATGGTGCAAGGCCTATATAACGGCGTAATTGGTACCGCAATAGGCGCATTTTTAGGTGTAATATTTAGTTTATATATAAATGAGCTACTTGCATTAGTGGGCTTAAACTTATTGGCGGGTATAGAGCTTCCGATAAAATTTGATATTTTGAGTTTAGTAATAATAGCGTTTGCCAGTATTGCTATGAGCTTTTTAGCTACCTTATATCCTGCGCGTAAAGCCGCAAAAGTAAAACCAGCAGAGGTATTACGTTATGAATGATTTAGTAATTAGTTGTGAAAATTTAAGTAAAGTTTATCAAGATGGCAGCAACCAAGTTGAAGTATTAAAAGGTGTTGATTTAGCGCTGCAGCAAGGTGAAATGCTCGCTATTGTGGGGAGTTCTGGCTCTGGTAAAAGTACGCTTTTACACATACTTGGCACATTAGATACCGCAAGCTCAGGTAGCGCTAAAATTAAAAACCAAGAAGTTGCAAAACTTTCGCGAACAGAGCAAGCCGCATTTAGAAACCAAAACTTGGGCTTTATCTATCAATTTCATCACTTATTAATGGAGTTTAGCGCAGTTGAAAACGTAGCTATGCCATTATTAATTAAAGGCTTGAGTGCAAAAGAAGCCAAAGCTCAAGCGCTCGATATGCTCGAAAAAGTAGGCCTTGCACATCGCAGCTCGCATAAACCGTCTGCGCTTTCTGGTGGAGAGCGCCAACGCGTGGCTATTGCCCGAGCACTGGTTACAAAACCTGCGCTTGTGCTTGCTGATGAACCAACCGGTAATTTAGATAAACAAAATGCGATTAAAATTTACGATTTAATTAATGAGCTTAACCAAAGCTTAAACACCAGTTTTGTGGTAGTTACACACGATTTAGAACTTGCCGATAAGCTAGGCAAAATAGCTTATTTAGACGATGGAAAACTAGCTATTAAAGAGTCGCAGCATGTTGCTTAGTGCATTTTTAAGTAAACGTTTTAGAGCCTATTCAGGCCACAAAGATGAAAAAAACGGCTTTGTTAGTTTTATCGCTAAAGCGTCGACTATTGGTATTTTATTAGGTGTCGCGGTTTTAATTGTGGCGCTGTCGGTAATTAATGGTTTTGAGCAGCAACTAGTACATAGATTGCTAAGTGTTGTACCGCAGGTTGAATATGTAGCACCAAGTAGACCCATTGCAAATTGGTCGCAAAAGGTTGAGGATTTACAAACACAACCTCACGTAACAGGGGCTGCGCCATTTATTGCCGTTAACGGAATGGCACAATATAAAAGCCAGCTAAAAGCGATAGAAATTCGGGGTGTTGAGCCATCGCTAGAGAGTAATGTATCAGCGGTAAACCAGTTTACCAGTGGTAAATTAGTCAGTCAGCTAGGCCTTGACGATGTAATTTTAGGTAAGCAAATAGTAAAACAGTTAGATGCAAAAGTAGGCGACAACATTACGTTACTTATTCCGCAAATTGGCCAAAAAGGTCAATCATTATTAGCGCCTAAACGCGTAACACTTAACCTTGCAGGTGTTATAGAAATGGGCGGACCGATTGATAGTACCGCTGCATTTATACATCTTAACAAAGCACAGCAAACATTGGGTTACGATGAAACCCAAGTAACAGGGCTGCGTTTAAGTGTTGATGATGTGTTTTCGGCGCACCAAATAGCGCTAAAAGTGGGCCAAACTATTGACGACTACGTGTATATTTCTAGTTGGTTCAGAACCCAAGGCAGCCTTTATCAAGATATTCAAATGGTACGTACCATTGTTTATATTGTGGTGTTTTTAATTATAGCGGTAGCCAGTTTTAATATTGTGTCCTCTTTAGTGATGGAAGTACGCGAAAAACAAGGCAATATCGCAATTTTAAAAACCATGGGCGCGAAAGACAGTACTATTTTAGCCACCTTTGTAATGCAGGGCTTAATGCAAGCATTTGTAGGCGTGGCACTAGGAACACTAATTGGCGTGGTATTAGCGCTTAATATAAGTGAGCTTTTTACGTGGATAAGCCAATTATTTGGAGCCAATCCACTTGAGGGCGTTTATTTTATAGAGTTTTTACCAAGTAAATTAGTACTTGAAGACATTGGTATTACAGTGATTGTTACGTTTGTGCTTGCGATACTTGCCACTATTTATCCTGCATGGCAAGCAACGCGCGTAGATCCTGCCAAGGTGCTTGGTAACTAGGTATAAGAAGCTCAGATAAAAATTAATAGGGTGGTATTAGTAAACCTGTTAAACTAGGTGCTTATTTAAAATTAAGCAATAACTGCTTGGTTGCTATACCTCACTTTGGGATTTACTTTGACTAATAACGATATTTTACGCCGCATTCGCTACACTTTTAACTTAACTGATACTGCTATGGTCAATGTTTTTGCATCAGCAGAGCATACGGTCACCAAAGAGCAAGTAATTGCATGGTTAACTAAAGAAGGTGAAGAGGCTTTTACCCCAATAAGTGATACTGAGTTTGCTAGCTTTTTAAATGGGTTTATTAATACCCAACGTGGCAAACGCGAAGGTGAGCAACCAGAGCCTGAGAAAAAGTTAAACAACAATATTATCTTTATGAAGCTACGTATTGCTTTAAATATGAAAGCAGAAGATGTTATAGCAACACTTGCACTTGTTGATTTTGACTTAAGTAAACATGAGTTAAGCGCATTTTCTCGTAAAGTAGATAACAAACATTACCGTGTTTGTAACGATCAAATATTACGCTTGTTTTTAACCGGCGTACAAAAGCAGCACCGTCCAGAAGAGTCTGCTGAGTAACTGGTTTTAGCTAATTAGCTTTTAGTTAATGGGTTTTTTGCGAGCGCAATGCAGTATAAAGCCCATTAATTGTTATATTTTTAAACAAACCCACACCTAACCTAATACTTCTAAAATTCCCTTTTGAAAATATAAAAACTCACTTGGCACTGTTTTAATTTTAAATCTGTGAATTTAAATTCATCTTTAATAAATAAAAATTAAGCTTCCAATCAAAAATAATTCACGTAGCTCGCGTTAAATATCTCAATTTTTCATGCTAAGGTAATAGTTAATTATATTAAATTAAGACCTTAAAGCATGAATCATAAACTTGATCACGTTTACTTTAACATCTGATAAATACTTTTATTATTAACACGGAAGAATAATTATGAATTATATCCATAGCACAATCGCACAATTAAAAAATAGTAGTCCTGCACAATGCGAGTTTTATCAAGCTGTTGAAGAAGTACTTGAATCACTCGAACCTATCTTAGAAAACTCAGAAAAATACAAAAAAAATGCCATTATACAACGCTTAGTTGAGCCCGAACGCCAAATTATGTTTAGAGTTCCCTGGGTTGATGACGAAGGCAATATTCAGGTAAATAAAGGCTACAGAATTGAGTTTAACTCTGCACTTGGCCCCTATAAAGGTGGCTTACGTTTTCACCCAAGTGTGAATGCCAGCATAATTAAATTTTTAGGGTTTGAGCAAATATTTAAAAATGCTTTAACAGGTTTACCGATCGGTGGTGGTAAAGGCGGGGCAAACTTTGATCCAAAAGGGCGCTCAGATGCTGAAATAATGCGTTTTTGCCAATCATTTATGAGCGAGCTCTATCGCCATATTGGCCCTACAACCGACGTACCCGCTGGAGACATTGGAGTAGGGGCGAGAGAAATAGGTTACTTGTTTGGTCAATATAAGCGTTTGACTGGGCGCTATGAAGGTGTTTTAACAGGTAAAAGCTTATTGTGGGGTGGATCGCTTGTACGAAAAGAAGCCACGGGATACGGCGCTGTTTATTTTGCTGACTACATGCTGCAAGCGCGCGGCGATAGCCTACAAGGTAAGCGCTGCTTGGTCTCGGGCGCAGGTAATGTTGCTATTTATGCAATGGAAAAGCTTTATCAAATGGGGGCAACACCAGTAAGTTGCAGCGACTCTCGTGGCACTGTGTATCATGAGTCGGGTATAGATTTAAATCTTATTAAATGTTTGAAAGAGCAATCGCGTGATTGCTTGAGCGTATATAAACAAACTCACCCCGATGCTATTTATATTTCTGTAAATGACTACCCTAAAGATGGGCACGCTGTTTGGCGCTTTAATGCCGACGCTGCTTTTCCATGCGCCACACAAAATGAATTAACACAGGCAGACGCTAACGCATTATTATCCGGCGGTTGTTTATTAGTAAGTGAAGGCGCAAACATGCCTTCAACAAAAGAGGCTATTGATTGCTTTATTGCTGCAAAAATTGCGTATGGACCAGGTAAAGCGGCCAATGCCGGCGGCGTTGCAACAAGCCAATTAGAAATGGCGCAAAATGCGAGCATGCAAAGTTGGACCTTTGAAGAAGTTGACGAAAAGCTAAAACAAATTATGAAAAATATATTTGTTACCGCTAACGACACCGCTACAGAATTTGGTGAGCCTGGAAACCTTTTATTAGGCGCTAACATTGCAGGCTTTAGGCGCGTTGCAGATGCAATGATTGAGCAGGGTGTCGTTTAATATTAAAGCTGAACAATAAGGCTTTAATATAATGTGATTTTAAAACTAGCCATAAAATTGAGTATATTATGGTTAGTTTTAAATATTAACGCCATTAGTGAACTATAACCCTATAAAGCTGGGCTATAACAGCGTAGGATCAAGTTACTTTCGAATGAAAATTAGGTTTGCACTTTAGGTGCATTAAGACAAAAAATTATGCAACTAACTGCAAAACCATCACTTCCTAATGCGTTACTTATTTCTATTAGTACACCACAATTTAAAGGTGACGAAGCAACAGAGTCGCTTGCAGAGCTTGCTCGTTTGGTAACTACGTTAGGCTTTAAAGTAGTAGGTACACAATCGCAAAAGCAAAGTTCTACCCAAAAAGTTAATGTACTGGGCTCAGGAAAACTAGCTGAAATAGCACACCTTACCGGCAATAAAGGGATGGTTGAAAACGAGCAAGAAGATGATTTACTTGATGAAGACCCTTTAACCGAAATATCCTCAGAAATTCCATCAGACGAACTTGATTTTGCATGTGCTGATGTAGTGGTATTTGACTGTGATTTAACGCCTTCTCAACTACGTAATGTTGAGAACCAGCTGGGTGTAGAAGTATTTGATCGCACCGGTATTATCATTGAAATATTTAGCCGTCATGCGCGTACTAAAACTGCAAAATTACAAGTTGAAATTGCTCGCCTTAATTATGTCGCGCCACGACTGCGTGAAACATCAACAGGTGATAAAGAACGCCAAATGGGTAAAGGTGCGGGTGAAACCACACTTGAGCTTAATCGCCGTAAGGTGCGCGATCAGTTAGCAGAATTAAAGCGCGAACTTGTTAGTGTTCAAGATGTAATGATGGACAGACGTACGCAGCGCTCTGAGCTATTCTCAGTGGCTTTAATTGGTTATACCAATGCGGGCAAGTCATCAATGATGCGCGCAATTACAGGTAGTGATGTAGAAGGCGAAAATAAACTCTTTGCAACGCTAGATACCACTGTTCGCGCGCTGTATCCGATTACGCAGCCACGTATATTGGTTTCAGATACGGTTGGTTTTATTAAAAAATTACCTCATGATTTGGTTGCTTCATTTCATTCAACGCTCGCTGAGGCACATGATGCGTCGTTATTGTTGTATGTTGTAGATGCTTCAGATCCTTCTTTTCGCTCACAACTTGAAGTAGTACATAAAGTATTGGCAGAAGTTGGGGTGGAAGGCAGCAAAAAATTATTAGTACTGAATAAGTCAGACCAATTAAGTACTGAGCAGCAGAAGTCGCTAATGGATGAATTTCCTGATGCGATGATGACCTCTACACGTAATCCAGATGATATTAGTAAACTGCACAAATACATTATTGGCATTGCTCAAGAGGACATGATTGAAGAAGAGATTGTTATACCGTACACAGCTAAAGGTATTGTGGGCGAAATTCGATCGAGTATGAGTGTTGTTAAAGAAGAATATGAATACAGCCATATTAAATTAACAGTGCGCTCGAGTGCGATTGATTTAGAACGTTTAAAAAAGAGAATGTTGAATTTATAATAAATTCAGTACAATTCAGTACATAAAAAGCACAGCCAATTGGCTGTGCTTTTTAGTGTTAGTCCTAATATACGTAAATTTAACGCTGCTAGCGCTAAATATAGCTCTGAGATAAATTCCCTACCCAGAGCCTCAGTTACTTAGAGACGAAACTAGGAAAAAGCGTTGTCGCTTAGCTCTTCTTGCATTTGCTCGCGCATTTTAAATTTTTGCAGTTTACCTGTTACTGTCATTGGATAGTTTTCTACAAAGCGGATATGTCGTGGCATTTTAAAGTAGGCTAGTTCGTCTTTTAAAAACTCACGAATTGCTTGCTCATCAAGTACAGCATCTTCTTTTGGTTGGATCCAAGCGCACACTTCCTCGCCATATCTTTCATCTGTTATACCAAATATGGCAGCATCTTGAATGCCCGGGTAGGTGTAAAGTACTTCTTCTATTTCTCGAGGGTAAATGTTTTCGCCGCCACGAATAATCATATCTTTAATACGGCCAACAATAGTGACAAACCCTTCTGTATCCATGACACCTAAATCGCCAGAGTGTAGCCAACCGTTGTCATCTATTGTGGCTTTTGTTTTAGCATCGTCATTCCAATAGCAGCGCATTATACCTGCACCTTTACTACACACTTCGCCAGGTTGACCAATTTGTTGAATGTTACCCAACTCGTCAATAATTTTAACCTCGGTATGGGCAAGTGCGCGGCCAACCGTCGTTACTTGCCGCTCTATTGAAGAGTCTGTTTCGGTAATGTTGTTTATGGGGCTGCACTCAGTTTGCCCGTAAGCAATCAGTACTTGATGCATGTTCATTTGTGTTTGTACTTTGCGCATTACTTGCTCTGGGCATGTAGAGCCTGCCATTACACCCGTGCGTAAAGTACTTAAGTCATAATCGTTAAAATTACTTAGCTCAAGCTCACTAATAAACATGGTAGGTACACCGTGCAGCGCTGTACATCCTTCTTGTTGAACTACATCTAGTGTGGTTTTTGCATCGAACGAATCACCTGGGTAAATGGCTGCTGCACCTTTACTAACACACAATAAGCTACCCAATACCATTGCAAAGCAATGATATAACGGGATAGGGATACATAACTTGTCATCGCTCGTAAAGTGCATAGATTCGGCGACGAATAGCGCATTATTTAAAATGTTTTTATGAGTGAGCGTTGCGCCTTTTGGGTTGCCTGTTGTGCCTGATGTAAATTGTATATTGATGTCTTGCTCAGCATTTAAGTTTGCACCTATTGCTTTTAATTCAAGCTCATGTGCTGGTGTTGGCAAGTTAATAACATCATTAAAAGAGTACATACCAGGAGATGCTTCATCGCCAATGCGGATTATATTTTTAAGAGTGGGTAGTGCTTTTAAATTAAGTGTGTCTTTATCGCAAGTTGCAAGTTCTGGAGCCAAACCATTGAGCATTTCTAAATAATCACTGCCTTTAAAGTTTGATGCTGTGATTAGAGTAGAGCATTCAACACTATTTAAGGCATATTGTAATTCGTTAGGGCGATACGCAGGGTTGATGCAAACCATTATTGCGCCAATTTTGGCTGTTGCAAATTGGGTTAAGCACCACTCAATATTATTAGGAGACCAAATACCAACACGCTCGCCTGGTTTCACGCCAAGTGCCAGCAACCCCATAGCAAGTTGATTAACTTCTTTTTGAAATTCTTTATACGTTAAGCGAATACCCTGGTGATGAACTACAACAGCTAACGCCTCTGGATTTTTGTCGACAATAAAGTCAAAGTACTCCCCGATAGTCGAATTTGTTAAAGGTGTGCTTTGTATACCTTTAAAATAGCTTTGCGATAACGGTAAGTGATTTATTTGTTCTACTTCTTTTACCGCAATAGTGTGTGTGTGCATTGCTCTCTCCATGAAAATGTGTGTGAGTTATGTAAACTACAAAGTTAAAATAAACACATATTGTCGACAAAGAGAAGTGCAGTTAGACTAATGTATTATTAGATTAATAAAAGCTAATACTACTTTTTAGACACAAAAAAACGCGTCTTACAATGTAAGTACGCGTTTTTAAACGAGTAATGAGTTTACATTTCGTCGCTGCGGTATGTTTTTTTCATTATGTAAACGTAAGCGTTTACAAATGCATTTTCTTGGTACTTTTTAAGACCTGTTTCTTCAAAATCAATAGGAATAGGATTACGCTTTACCTGTTCTTTAATTTCAGTTGTGGTAAATAAACGTACGTCTAAATTGTCGATTAATTGAATCGCAGTTTCCATTTTGAATCCCTTTGCGCTGCCAGCAAATTTACCTTTAGGCTGACGCTCACGGATTGCAACAGAATCAATTTGGTAATCTTGCATTAGTTTTGCAAAATCGAATTGAAATTTACGCATTACTTCAGTGTCGTTACCGTTACCTAAGGTAAAGCGTGTTTGGCGCACATCGCGAATATCAAATACGTCATTATCTTTACTTAAAATACAAAGTAGTACATCACTACCGGTAATTTCTACACCACATGTTCTCATGTCTATTCTCTAAAATAACTTAATTACGCAGTATTATACGCAACACACATTAAAATGCGAGTGTAGGTATAGTTGTAGGTGCGTAATTAGTGCGTTGATGCTTTTATATTTTAATGAAATGATTTTTTTTGCTCTAAAAGTTACATTTTGTGCTCAAAACGGGTGGATTTCACCCCTTAAAACTTGTAATTAAATGCGCAGCACGCGACAATATATCTTTGTAGTTGAATAGACTCTGCATCTACATTTATTAGTCAATGCTTATTCGTAAAAGCGTTGTCGAGTCATTCTCATTTAATTTATTAAAAATACACGTGATACATTGTAGGTGTCACCACTGTAGCAAGGATTTATAATGCCAGTTATTACTCTTCCAGACGGAAGTCAACGTAGTTTTGAAAACCCTGTAAGCACGCTTGATGTTGCAAACGATATTGGCCCTGGTTTAGCTAAAGCGACCATTGCGGGTCGTGTTAATGGCGACCGTGTTGATGCATGTGATTTAATTAGTGAAGACTCTCGTCTTGAGATCATTACCGCTAAAGACGATGACGGCCTTGAAATCATTCGTCACTCTTGTGCTCACTTAATTGGTCATGCAGTTAAGCAACTTTTCCCAGACGCGAAAATGGCAATTGGTCCTACCATTGATAACGGTTTTTACTACGATATCGATATGGAACATTCATTATCACAAGATGATCTTGAAGCAATTGAAAAGCGTATGTTGCAACTTGCAAAAACCAACTACGACGTAGTGAAAAAAACAGTAAGCTGGCAAGAAGCACGCGATACATTTGAAGCGCGTGGCGAAACATACAAAATAGAAATTCTGGACGAAAACATCGCTAAAGATGACCGCCCAGGGTTATATCATCACGAAGAATATGTAGACATGTGTCGTGGACCTCACGTTCCTAACATGAAATTTTGCCAAAACTTCAAAATAATGAAAGTTGCGGGTGCATATTGGCGTGGTGATTCAGAAAACAAAATGCTACAACGCATTTACGGCACAGCGTGGGGCGATAAAAAGCAACTTAAAGCGTATTTAAAACGCCTTGAAGAAGCTGAAAAACGCGATCACCGCCGTATTGGTAAAGCGCTTGATTTATGGCATTGGCAAGAAGAAGCGCCAGGCATGGTATTTTGGCACAACGATGGTTGGAGCATTTACCGCGAGCTTGAAGAATTTGTACGTGAAAAGTTACGCGAATATGAGTACGAAGAAGTAAAAGGTCCAATGATGATGGACCGTTCACTTTGGGAAAAATCAGGTCACTGGGAAAAATATTCAGAAGCAATGTTTACCACTGAGTCTGAAAAGCGTGAATACGCGATTAAACCAATGAACTGCCCAGGACATGTGCAGATCTTTAACCAGGGTTTAAAATCGTACCGTGATTTACCACTTCGTATGGCTGAATTTGGTTGTTGTCATCGTAATGAACCATCAGGTGCACTACACGGTTTAATGCGTGTACGTGGCTTTACACAAGATGATGCTCACATTTTCTGTACCGAAGAGCAGATAATGGACGAAGTTTCAGCGTGTATTAAGATGGTTTATGATACATATGAAACATTCGGATTTGAGAAGATTGTAGTTAAGCTATCTACTCGCCCAGAACAACGCATTGGTGAAGACCATATGTGGGATAAAGCAGAGCTTGCTTTAGCCGAAGCACTTAAGCTAAACGATATTGAATTTGATTATCTTCCGGGTGAAGGCGCGTTTTATGGTCCAAAGATTGAATTTACTTTATACGATTGTTTAGACAGAGCGTGGCAGTGTGGTACAGTGCAATTAGACTTTGCATTACCGGGTCGTTTAGGCGCTACTTATGTAGCAGAAAATAACGAACGTCGTACACCTGTAATGATACATCGTGCTATTTTAGGTTCTATTGAACGCTTTATTGGCATTTTAACTGAAGAGTACGCTGGTTTATTCCCGACGTGGCTTGCGCCAAAGCAAGTGGTAATTATGAATATTACCGATAAACAGGCTCCTTATGTTAAAGAAGTTGTACAAAAATTAAATAAACTTGGAATTAGAGCCGCTGCTGACTTGAGAAATGAGAAGATTGGCTTTAAAATCCGTGAGCATACATTGAAGCGTATTCCATACTTGCTTGTTGTTGGCGATAAAGAAGTTGAACAACAAGAAGTAGCAGTGCGTACTCGCACAGGTGAAGACCTAGGCAAATTTAATGTCGATGATTTTGTAGCTAAAATTAGCGAAGAAATTAAAAATCGACAGTAAAAATCGAGCGTGTAAGGCATTAACAAACAGCCAATTACACGCTTATATTATTGATATTCTTGGAGGAACGTACTATTAGAGGCGGCAAGAAAGGGCAACAAACAGCTCAAAAAAATCGTATTAACGAAGAAATTACAGCGCAAGAAGTTCGTTTAATTGACATTGAAGGCGAACAAGCTGGAATTCAGTCATTACAAGACGCGCAAACTATGGCCGATGCAGCGGGTGTTGATCTTGTTGAGATCAGTCCAAACGCTGAGCCGCCTGTTTGTAGAATCATGGATTACGGTAAGTTCATCTTTGAAAAAAGCAAAGAACTAAAAGAGCAGAAGAAGAAGCAAAAGCAAATCCAGATAAAAGAAATCAAATTCCGTCCTGGTACGGATGAAGGTGATTATCAGGTTAAGCTTCGCAACTTACGTAAGTTCTTAGAAGCTGGCGATAAAGCTAAGATTACTATCCGCTTCCGTGGTCGTGAAATGGCTCACCAAGAAATTGGTATAGAATTATTAAACCGTATCAAAGCCGATTTAGAAGAACTTGCAGTAGTTGAGTCTTTCCCAAATCGTGTTGAAGGTCGCCAAATGGTTATGATGATGGCGCCTGTTGCTAAAAAATAATTTTTAAGCGATAATACGCACCGAAATTAGCTCAGGTCTGCAAGTAATATGCGAATATTCACCTGAGTTAACCGGTATTAAAGTAAGATTGCGGCATTTATGCTGGGTCTTCACCGGAACATGGCAGTAAGTTAGGCCTAAAAGTGGAGCTATAGAAATATATCTCACGCCTGCTTACTAATTTAAAAGCAATACAATTTGGAGTTATTGCAATGGCTTATAAGCTAAAAAGTCACAGTGGCGCTGCTAAGCGTTTCAAAAAGACTGCTTCTGGCGGTTTCAAGCGTAAACAAGCGCATCTTCGTCATATTCTGACTAAGAAAACTTCTAAGCGTAAGTTACACCTACGTCCTAAGATGATGGTTCATAAAAATGACCATGGTCTAGTTTCACGTATGTTACCGTTCGCTTAATAGGGGTTTTTAGAAATGGCAAGAGTTAAACGCGGCGTTGTCGCACGTGCACGTCACAAAAAAGTTTTAAAACAAGCAAAAGGTTACTACGGAGCACGTTCACGTGTTTACCGCGTAGCTTTCCAGGCTGTTACTAAAGCGGGTCAATACGCTTACCGTGACCGTCGTGCGAAGAAACGTACTTTCCGTCAATTATGGATTGCACGTATCAATGCTGCTTCACGTCAAAATGGTCTGTCTTACAGCCGTTTTATCAATGGTCTTAAAAAGACATCTGTAGAAATCGATCGTAAGATCCTTGCAGATATCGCTGTTTATGATCAAGTTGCATTCGCAGCGCTTGTAGAAAAAGCAAAAGAAGGCCTAGCCGCTTAAGCTTTTTCATATAAGTATTAAAAAAGGAGCCTATGGCTCCTTTTTTTGTGCCTGTAATTTAATAACTTACACTTTTTTATAGCTGAGCTAAATCGGCTTTTTCAAATTAATACCCATCTGCTTATATTAGCTCTATTTATCGATAAAAAGATACGTTAGAGCAGGGCGAAATTCACTATTTAGTTGTTCTTGGCAATTGCTCCATCATTACTCACTTTCCTGGATCCATGCGGACGTATATCAGACATTTTTGGCGCTGTTAGCGTCAGATGTAATCCTTTAAATTGATTAAGTATTTTTACGAGTTGGTATAAATAGTAATGTAATGAATTACTGTACATTAATAACGTTATATAGCCTTAAAAGACAGGTGTGAATGAGTGACATGTAATTGGCTGCATTTTTTTGTTGAATCACCGCAGTTTCCTCATTATAAAAAATTTAGTTGATATAATTTATATAATTAAGGCGTTTGTTAGAGAATTTTATGTTTGCAAGTTTACTAGTTTTATCTGCAAGTGTGGCGTATGACGCACACTTACCTCCATTAATTGAGTGGCAGGGGAAAAGCGTAGAGCTTTTACAAAAACAAGGGCCGTTAACTACAGATTTTGAGCTGTCAGCAGGTGAAGCGTCGCCAGATTATGCAAATACAATGGCATTTGTTGATAGGTTAGTTGCTGCAAACCCTACTCAGTTTCAATCTCAAACCATTGGCTATAGTAATAGCAAGCGTGCAATAAAAATGTTGATTGCCAGTGAACAAGGTTTTTTTGAAGCAAGGCAAATGGCTAATAGCACTAAGCCAACTATTTTTATTCAGGCAGGAATACATTCTGGTGAAATAGACGGTAAAGATGCCATGTTTATGTTGCTTAGAGATATAGCGACGGGTAAGCGCCGTGACATTTTAAAAAAGGTAAACATATTATTTATTCCTATTTTAAATGTAGATGGACACGAACGTAGCAGTGCATTCAATCGCATCAATCAACGGGGCCCTACAAAAATGGGCTTTAGAACAAATGCTAATAACCTTAATTTAAATCGTGATTTTACTAAATTAGATACCCCAGAAGTTAGAAGTGTTCTAAAGGTTATTAACGACTACAACCCAAATTTATACATTGATGTACACGTAACCGACGGCGCAGATTACCAATACGATGTGACTTATGGCTACAATCCGGTATTTTCAAGCGAGTCGCCTGCGGTATCTGATGCACTAAACCAGTTTTTTAAGCCTCTGATTGACGATACGCTAGCTAAGCAAGGGCACATGCCAGGGCCACTTGTTTTTGTTATGGACAAGCGCGACTTTAAAAAAGGATTAGCGGGATGGGTTGCTACGCCGCGCTTTTCAAATGGTTGGGGTGATTTAAAGTCATTACCGACTATTTTAGTTGAAAATCATTCATTGAAGCCTTACAAGCAACGTGTATTAGGAACTTACGTATTTTTAGATGGTGCTATTACTGCGCTATCAAAGCACAGTCATGAATTAGCTAATGCAGTAAAAAAAGAACAGGAATTTGTTCCTAAACAGTTAATAGTAAAGCGTGGCTATTCCAAGCAAGCTGATACGATTGCGCAGTTTAAAGGTATTGAGTATTCATCAAGCATGAATGCGCTCTCAGGCCAAAATGAAGTGAAGTATTTGGGTAAAGCACATACATATACCGACTTACCTATTTATTGGCAAAAAGATGTACAACATACAGTTGAAGTACCTAAAGCTTTTTTTATTCCGCCTGTATATCGCAATATTATTAAGAAACTAAAGTTACATGGTGTCTCTATTAATAAACTTGAAGGGGCAAACACACAGCCTTTAAAAGTAGCAAAGGTGGCAGACTACACGTTTGATAAAGCACCATTTGAAGGCCGTTTTAGAGTGTCAGCAAGTTTTGATTATGTCCCTGCTATAAATGTAGATTTAGATGGTTGGTATCAAGTCAATACTCAACAAAAAGCAGGTGAGCTTGCTGTGCATTTATTGCACCCTGAAGCACCAGATTCGTTTTTTGCATGGGGGGAATTTAATACTATTTTTCAGCGTACTGAGTACATGGAAAACTATGCACTAATTCCGTTTGCACGCCAAATGCTAAAGGACAATCCAAAGCTAGCGCTTAAGTTTGATGAAAAGCTTAAAGATAAATCGTTCGCAAGCGACGCTGATGCGAGATTAAACTGGTTATATGAGCAAAGTCCATTTTATGATCAAGCGTACTTAAAGTACCCAATATTGATGTCATTTGAAGAAGAAGTTGTTATCCCGGATCAAAAAAGTAAAGAAATCTAATATGCAAATTATAACCATACCCGTCACTGCATTTGCACAAAATAGTCGTATTATTTGGTGTAGTGAAACTAAACAAGCCGTAGTCATAGACCCAGGTGGCGACCCTAATAAAATAGTAGCAGCCCTTAATGAGCATAAACTAGAATTAAGTGCTATTTGGTTAACGCACGGGCATTTAGATCATGTGGGTGGGGCTGATATTTTACGTAATCAATTTAACGTACAAATTATTGGCCCACAAAAAGATGAGTGCTTCTGGTTTGAAAACTTACCTATGCAAGCACAAATGTTCGGGTTTAAACCCATTGAGCCTTTTTATCCGGATATTTGGCTAAACCATAACGACACCGTTAGCGTAGGTAAACTTAGCTTTTTAGTGAAGCATTGCCCAGGGCATACACCTGGTCATATTGTGTTTTATCAACAAGACTATGAATGCGTTATTGTAGGTGATGTTATTTTTAAAGGCTCAGTAGGGCGAACTGATTTCCCTAAGGGGAACAGCGAACAACTTATAGAGTCGATTAAGACGCATATTCTAACCTTACCTGATAATACTAAAATATTGGCAGGGCATGGGAGCGACACTACGGTTGGATTTGAAAAACAAACAAATCCTTTTTTGAGTGGTAAGTTTGGTTAAGTTACTTATTTGAAGTTTGGCAAACTGCATAAAAATTAAAAATAAGCAGACTGAGTTTTAAAATGGTTGTATAATTTAACCAGTTTATTTGATAAATAAGAAATAAAATGTCTCTAAATCACGTAGATCGCCAAATATTGGCACTTTTACAACAAGATGCTAGTTTATCAACCGCAGAAATTGCTGATAAAGTAGGCTTGTCTCAATCTCCATGCTGGCGTCGAATTGCCAAGCTAGAGCAAGATGGTTATATAAAAAGCAAAGTGGCTCTTTTAGATGAGAAAAAACTTGGCTTTGATATGCTTGTATATGCACATGTGCGTTTATCAAATCACGGTAAAAAGAACCTTGCTGAATTTGAAAAACTTATAATGAGTTATGATCAAGTAACAGAGTGTTACACCATGGCTGGAACAATGGACTTTATGCTACGCATAATTTCACAAGGCATAGAAGGTTATGAGCACTTTGTACGCGATAATTTACTAAGCTTAGAATATGTACAAGAAGTACATTCTAATGTAACAATGACATGTGTAAAACGTAGTACTTCCCTCCCTTTATAAAAGCACTTCTTTTAAAAGCTAAACCTCTTTTAGTTTAGTTTAACCACATAATGACAATTGTTAACTGAGCGCTAATTTGGTAGAATTTAGCGCTTTTTTTGATACCCATTACACCATTTGAGGAACTCAATGTTTAACTTACTCAGTAGGGCGCCTAGCTCTGCTAAAAACGATATTCTATCTGGATTAACTGTGGCGCTAGCCTTGGTGCCAGAAGCTGTTGCGTTTGCCTTTGTTGCAAATGTAGAACCTTTAGTTGGTCTATATGCCGCGTTTATCGTTGGTTTAATCACGGCTATATTTGGTGGCCGCCCTGGTATGATTTCAGGTGCAACCGGTGCACTAGCTGTTGTTATGGTAAGTTTAGTGCTTGATCATGGTGTTGAGTATTTATTTGCGACCGTATTGCTCATGGGCATACTGCAGATACTCGCGGGTGTATTTAAACTCGGTAAGTTTATCCGCATGGTTCCTCATCCGGTAATGCTTGGTTTTGTAAACGGCTTAGCTATTGTTATTTTTCTTGCTCAGTTAGGACAATTTAAAGTGCCTGATGGTATGGGCGGACAAGAATGGATGACGGGTAACCCGTTATATATTATGCTTTGTTTAGTGGCTTTAACCATGGCTATTATTCAGTTTTTACCTAAATTAACAACGGCTGTACCCTCTACATTAGTCGCTATTATTACAGTGACCGCTTTAGTTATTGGTTTGGATTTAGAGGCGCATACTGTAGTTGATTTCTTGAAAGGAATGACAGGCGACGAAGCTGCAACAATTGCAGGCGGTTTACCTCAATTTCATATTCCTATGGTACCGTTTACTTTCGAAACGCTACAAATTATTTTTCCTTATGCACTTATTTTAGCGGCTATTGGTTTAATTGAATCATTATTAACGCTTAGTTTAATTGACGAGATTACAGAAACTCGCGGTCATAGTAATAAAGAGTGTATAGGCCAAGGTGCTGCAAATATTACTTGTGGTATGTTTGGTGCTATGGGTGGTTGTGCAATGATTGGTCAATCAATGATCAACATTAACTCAGGTGGCCGTTCTCGCTTATCGGGTATAAGTGCTGCATTGATGTTGCTTGCGTTCATCATATTCGCTTCAAGCTTAATTGAGATGATCCCACTAGCTGCACTTGTTGGTGTTATGTTTATGGTTGTATTAGGTACGTTTGAATGGGCCAGCTTTAAAATGATGAAGCGTGTGCCTCTATCTGACGCTTTCGTAATAGTACTTGTATCGGGTGTGACGGTTATTACCGATTTAGCGATTGCAGTATGTGTAGGTGTTATTGTATCTGCATTAGTATTTGCTTGGCAGCATGCTAAGCACATATACACAACTAACTATATTGATGAAGAAGGCGCTAAAGTATATGAGTTACATGGCCCGCTTTTCTTTGGTTCAGTTAAAAACTTTGCAGAGTTATTTGATGTTAAAAATGACCCTAAAAATGTAATTGTTGAATTTAAGCATAGCCGCGTATCTGATCACAGTGCAATAGAAGCAATTGACACACTTGCTGATAAGTATACAAAAGCAGGTAAACAACTTCACTTACGTCACTTAAGTAAAGACTGTACGCAGTTGTTGCATAAAGCACGCGATTTGGTTGAAGTGAATGTGATTGAAGATCCAACATACAAAGTAGCATCAGACAAACTAGCTTAATTTACACAAAGCTATTTATATTTAAAAAGCGAAAGGTGAATAACCTTTCGCTTTTTTAGTGTATCTACTATTTGTTTGCGGTAAGACTATTAAAAAGCAAGGTAGGCTGTAGTGCTATGCAAACTCATAAATCTATATAATAAGACTATCTAATTTTATTAAAATTAGCCCTACATAGGTAAAAATAATAAAGAATAACAAGCGCCTATTTTATGGAATTAGTCTTTAACTATACGGAGTAAACATCTATTTTGAACTGGCAATCTTTAGTCGATAACAGACAGCGCTTTTTTTGGCTTTTGCAAATTGCAGGCTGGATTGGTTATGCGTTAGTAAATTATATTGGCTCTAAAGTATTTGAAATGCGTGATATATACGTATTTGTTATTTTATTAAATGCTTACGCTGGTTGCTTAATGACAGTACCGCTTAGGTATATTTACCGTAAAATTTGGAATGCCTCGCCTTGGGTATTAATGATTGTGGTATTTGGTGCCTCTTATGTAACAGGTACTTTATGGGCTGTCGTTCAAAAATTTAATTTGTGGGAAATATACCGCCATGGTTATAGACCAGAGGAGTGGTTTTATTACCTGCAGCAAGGCTTAGATTCTGTATATATTATTTTATGTTGGAGTGGTTTGTACTTTGGCGTTAAATATTATCAGTTATTACAAAGTGAGCGACAAAAAGCGTTAAAGGCCACAACTATGGCACACGAAGCGCAACTAAAAATGCTCAGGTATCAGCTCAATCCCCATTTTTTATTCAATACACTTAACGCTATTTCTACTTTAATTTTGGTTAAAGAAAACAAAGATGCTAACTTAATGGTAGCAAGGCTAAGTGACTTTCTACGTTATACATTAAATACCGATCCAATAAAGAAAGTACCGCTAGAGCAAGAGTTACATGCGCTCATGCTTTACTTAGAAATAGAACGTGTACGTTTTGATGAGCGATTAAAGGTAAATGTAGATATAAGCGAGCAAGCTAAAGAGGCTTTAGTACCGAGCTTAATTTTGCAACCTATTATAGAAAACGCGATTAAATATGCTATTGCCCATCTAACAGAAGGTGGAGTAATTGATATAAAAGCACAGGTATTTGCGAATGAGTTATTACTAGAAGTGGGCGACAACGGCCCAGGTACTGACATACTCGATGGCCAATTAGTTAACGCTCAAGGCGTAGGTGTCGCTAATACCAAAGATAGATTAAAAACGTTGTATGAAAATAATTATTCGTTTGTATTATCACATAATACGCCAAGTGGATTAAAAGTTAATCTGCGAGTACCTTTTGAGAAGGCTGTGAAAAATGACTAAAATAAAAACACTCATTGTTGATGATGAACCGTTAGCACGAAAAGGTTTAGCGGTAAGGCTCGAAGAATACTCTGATATTGAAGTAATTAAATTGTGTAGTTCAGGCGCTGATGCAATTGAAATGTGTCAAAGCGAGAAAATTGATTTGGTTTTTTTAGATATTCAAATGCCAGGTATGAATGGCTTTGAAGTAGCAAGAGCCCTTAGCGAAAGCTCAAAAGCATTACCAGCGATCGTATTTGTAACGGCCTTTGACCAGTTTGCTGTAAAAGCGTTTGAAATTCATGCTCTCGATTACATTTTAAAACCCGTTGATGATAACAGACTAAAACAGGCGGTAGAAAAAGTGCATACCTACTTAAAAACGCAGCAAGACAACGCCCATAAGAAAAAACTAGCGAGTTTTGTAGCCGGTATTACTGGTAACAATTGCGAAGAAATACTTAAAAAATTAGCCACTGGCGATATGCTAACAGACAGACGTTACCCAGAATCGCTTGCTGTAAAAGAGCAGGGTGAAATTATTCGTGTACCAGTAGCGACTATCCAATGGGTAGATGCAGCAGGTGACTATATGTGTTTGCACTGTGAAGACGGACAAACGCATATTCTACGTAAAACAATGAAAGAGCTTGAGCAAGAGCTCGACCCTCAGTTATTTGTGCGTGTACATCGCAGCGCAATAGTAAATACAAAACAAATTAGTAAACTGGTTACACAAGTAAGTGGTGAGTATTTATTAGTACTTGAAAATGGCCAAGAATTAAAAGTGAGCCGTAGCTACCGAGATAAGGTTAAAGCGGCGTTAGCAAGTTAAAGCCAACGCTTTTATTACAGACACAAAAAAATGCGAGCTAAGCTCGCATTTTTTATATTCGGCGTTTAATTACGCAACAGTTACAATTTTCATTGTGTTAGTTGCGCCCACAGTTTCCATTGAGTCACCGTGAGTAATGATTACTGTATCGCCAGACTGTAAAGACCCTTGAGAAACTAAAGTATCAAGCGCGGCTTTTACCATACCGTCTTTTTCAGTTTTTGTAGAATCAAAAAATACTGGGTAAACACCACGATAAAGTGCTGTTTGACCTAATGTACTGGCATGACGTGAAAGCGAGTAGATTGGTAAGCCTGAGCTGATACGCGACATTAATTTAGCCGTACTACCAGATTCAGTAAGTGTGATAATTGCTTTAACAGAATCTAAGTGATTAGCTGCATACATAGCAGAAAGCGCAATTGATTCAGCATTGTTAGAAAAGCGACTATCTAAACGGTGTTTAGAAACGTGCGTTTCTTTTTGCGATTCAGCGCCTAAACAAACACGTGCCATAGTCGCAACTGTTTCTTCAGGATAATCACCTGCAGCTGTTTCAGCTGAAAGCATTACAGCATCTGTTCCATCAAGAACAGCATTTGCAACATCCATAACTTCTGCACGTGTAGGCATAGGGTTATCGATCATCGATTCCATCATTTGCGTTGCTGTTACTACAGTACGGTTTAATGAACGAGCACGACGAATAATTAGTTTTTGCTTGCCCATAAGAGCAGCATCACCAATTTCAACACCTAAATCACCACGAGCAACCATTACAGCGTCAGACGCTAAAATAATGTCATCAACAGCTTCTTGGGTTTCAACGGCTTCAGCACGTTCAATTTTAGCAAGTAACTGTGCTTTTGAACCAGCTGCTTCAGCAAGTGAGCGTACGTAGCGCATATCGTCGCCACTACGTGGGAATGATACGGCAATGTAATCTACGTCAATTTCAGCGGCAGTTATTAAATCTTCTTTGTCTTTTTCAGTAAATGCTGGAGCAGTTAAGCCACCACCTAAACGGTTAATACCTTTATTGTTAGATAAAACACCGCCAACAGTGACTGTACAATGCACTAAATGCCCAGCTACTTCATCAACACTTAATTGAATAAGGCCGTCATTTAGAAGTAGTAAATCGTTAGGGCTTACATCGTTAGGTAAT
The DNA here is from genome assembly GCF_000238895.1 of Pseudoalteromonas sp. BSi20429. NCBI lineage: Bacteria > Pseudomonadati > Pseudomonadota > Gammaproteobacteria > Alteromonadales > Pseudoalteromonadaceae > Pseudoalteromonas > Pseudoalteromonas sp. BSi20429. The sequence goes on from NZ_BADV01000036.1 coordinate 182,049, forward strand.
TCTTTATAATCAATACCTACAGAGTTTATGTCGCCTTCGCCTTTTTCCATTTTTGCATCAAGGGTAAATTTTGCACCCACAGCAAGCGTTACTTTACCTTCTTTAAAAGTAGAAACGCGGATTTTAGGGCCTTGAAGGTCAGCAAGGATAGCAATATGCTTGCCTAATCTTTTTGCAATATCGCGTACAGCTTGTGCACGGTCTTTATGATCTTGGGCAACACCATGTGAGAAGTTTAAACGTACTACATTAGCCCCAGCGATAATAATTTTTTCTAAGTTGTTATCTCTATCGGTAGCAGGTCCAAGGGTAGCGACTATTTTCGTGCGTCTTAGCATCAATTTCTCCTGTTTGCTTGGTGAAAGCATGTTGACGTTATTTTGTTGACTTAAAATATCTACATTAGAATAAAATATTTTAGTTATGTGCAAACTTCAAAGGTTTGCCACTATTTTATACAAAACTATTGTGTCATCATTATGACACCGGTGTCAGAATGCGTCAATGATCTTAATTTCAATTAGCTTTGCTTTTAGTCACCCCGAGACCATTGATGTTTGATATAATTACATAGCTTATTTATCTGTAATAAAAAAGCATGTTGTATTGACTCATAATTAGTATTTTATGACTGTATGAGTATAATGCACGCGGTATTATTTAATTTATACACTGAATTTTCTAACCAAATAGTTGTTACCGAGGAGGACACTAGATGCAAGTTGCATTAGTAGGGTTAGGCGTTATGGGAAAAAATCTTGCCCTAAACTTGATTGAAAAAGGGATAACGCTAGTCGCTTATGACAAAAACCCACATGCGGGTGAAGAGTTACTAAGTTGTGCTAAATCTCAAGGCATGGCTGATAGGCTTCACATTGTCTCTGATTTAAGAGACATGGTAAGGCGTTTAGAGGCACCTCGTTCTATTTTATTACTTGTTCCTGCTGGTGAGTTAGTTGATACAGTTTGTAATGAACTTGTAGAGGCCGGCGTTAACTGTGACGATATGATTGTCGATTGCGGTAATAGTAATTATAAAGACGGTATAACGCGTAAACTTAAATACCAAAATAAATTTGAATTTGCCACTATGGGAATTTCTGGCGGTGCAGAAGGCGCTCGCCATGGTCCTGCAATGATGGCAAGTGGTTCTGAGGGTGGTTGGGAACGTATTGAGCCATGGTTTGAAAAAGTAGCTGCTAGCTATAATGGCGACTCGTGTTTTGCACGTGTTGGTCAATCAGCAAGTGGTCATTTTGTAAAAATGGTTCACAACGGTATTGAATACGCACTTATGCAACTTATTGCAGAAGTGTACCAATTACTTCGTTTAGGCACTAATCGTTCTCCAAAAGAAGTGGCTGAGATATTTAATGACTGGTCAGAAGGTCAATTAAATAGCTACTTACTGTCTATTTCTAGCCACATATTGTCACTTGAAAATCATAATAATGTACCGCTTGCGGACTTAATTGATAATAAAGTTGGCGCTAAAGGTACTGGTCTTTGGACTGCGCAAAATGCACTAGAACTTGGTATTGCAGTTCCTTCACTTGTTGCTGCTGTACAAGCTCGTCATTTAACTAATGCATGTAATACAACGGCTGCACAAGAGATGACGTATGCATCTAAATCAACTAACAATGTTGAAATTGATTTAGAAGAGCTAAAAGAAGCGTTCTTACTTGCAAGCTTACTAGCGTATCGCCAAGGTTTAGCGTTAATTAAAGGTGCATCACGTACTCATCAGTGGAAAGTTGATTTATCTAAAACGCTTCAAACGTGGCGTGCTGGTTGTATTATTCGTGCTGACTACCTTGTTAGCGTTGCACAAGGTGTTGAATTTATTGATACCCTTGAGAAAGAGTCTAACTCTTTGCGCAAAATTACCGGACAAGCAATAATGACTGGTTTAGCATTCCCTGTATTGGGTGCTACACAAACGTATTTAGCAACATTAACCACACCGAGTAATGGGCATTTAGTTCAAGCCCAGCGTGATTACTTTGGTGAGCACGGCGTTAAAACCCATAGCGGTGAAACATGTCATTTAACTGACTTAGTAGATATCGACGCTAAAGTTAGGTAATAAACAGTTGTTTAAAACGATAAAGGCACGCTATTTAGCGTGCCTTTTGTATTTTAGGCGCGGTGAGATTTAACGGCTTAATTCACCACGTAAATTGTCTTGCATTAAATGACGAATCGTCTCTACTTCTAGCTTTTGGCTAAATAAATAATGTAATTTAGTTAAACACGCTTCAAGGGTCATATCGTATCCACTAATAACACCAATATTTAACAGTGCATTACCCGTTGCATAGCCGCCCATATTTACATGGCCTTTTAAGCACTGGGTTAAATTAACAATAACGACGCCACGTTTACTTGCTTCTTCAAGTATTGATAAAAAGTTAGGATCTTGCGGTGCATTACCTACACCAAAACTAAGCAACACCAAGGCTTTAATATTGCCATTAACTAAGCTTTTAACCACTTCTTGACTAATACCAGGGTATAAATAAAGCACACCAATGGGTTGAGGTGTAATAGGGGTAACTTGCAGCTCATTTTCAACATAAGGACTAAGTTGGCCTTTAATAAGTTGAATACTAATACCCGACAACGCTAAGGGATCAAGATTAGGCGACGCAAATGCATTAAATCCATCGGCGTGGGCTTTAGTTGCTCTGTTACCTCTAAACAGTTGGTTATTAAAAAATAGACTTACTTCTGCAATTGGATAATTTGCCGCTAAATACATTGCATTCAGAAGGTTTACTTGACCATCTGAGCGTAATTGAGAAAGCGGAATTTGTGAGCCAGTTACAATCACAGGTTTAGTTAGGTTTTCGAACATAAACGATAGTGCTGAGGCTGTATACGCCATTGTATCGGTGCCATGAAGCACAACAAAACCATCATAATCTTGGTATTTATCTTTAATGTCATCAGCAATAAGTTGCCAATGCTCGGGAGACATATCTGAAGAATCTATAAGAGGGCAGTATTCGTGAATATCAAACAAAGGCATTTCATCACGGTTAAACTCTGCGTTGTTTACTACGGTTTCTGTTAAAAAACCTTCAGCAGGAATATAACCTCGACTCGATTTTTTCATACCTATAGTACCGCCAGTATAAGCGATATAAATGCGTTTACGTTTCATAAAAAAAGCCCAGTAAAAAAACTGGGCTTAGTATAACGTTAAGTAACTTTAAATACAGCTGATTAGGTAAAGCTATGCACTTTTATTGTGCAACGTTACACACTAAACAGCGTGCATAAACACCTTGTGGATCGTTGTAATCTTTAAGGTTTTCAACTTCAGTACTTAATTGGTTAATAACGCTTTGCAAGTTAGCTTGCGTTGCTAACACAGATGTTTTTTGTGTTTGTAAACCAAGCATCGATTTAATAGAGGCGTTACCAAAAATGTTTTGAATCATTTTTTCTTGCGAGCTTAAATCTTGTTTAATGGTTTTAACTTCATAGTGATTAAGTTTTGCAAGAGCTGCGGCTGCTTTTATAGCATCTTGTTTATCACCAAGTTTGTCTACTAAACCTAGTTCAAGTGCTTGAGATGCAATCCATACGCGGCCTTGGGCAATTTTATCAACTTGCTCAGGCGTCATATTACGGGCATCAGCGACAACATTTAAAAAGCGACCGTATGCTTCTTCAACGCTCATCTGAATTACTTGACCCATTTTTTCGTTTAGGGGACGAGTGATAGAAAAACCAGCCATTTCGGTTGTTGCAACGCCATCTGAATAAACACCAATCTTAGATAAGGTTTTTTCAAATGTCATAAACGTACCAAACACACCAATCGACCCTGTAATAGAACTCGGTGCTGCCCAGATTTCGTTTGCAGCAGAGGCAATCCAATAACCACCTGATGCAGCTACAGAGCTCATAGAGGCAATAACAGGCTTACCAGCAGTTTTAAGCGCTAATACTTCTGCACGAATAACTTCAGAGGCAAACATACTACCGCCACCTGAATCAATGCGCAGTACAACCGCTTTAACTTTGTCATCAAGGCGTGCTTTACGAAGTAGGGCTGCTGTAGAGTCGCCACCAATTTCGCCAGCTTTACGCTCACCATCCACAATTGTACCTTTAGCAACTACAACGGCGACTTTTTCGGTAATAGGGTTATCAAATTCAATCGGTGGTTTAACCAAGCTTAAGTATTCACGAAATGAAACTTGCTTAAATGTTTTGCCATCTTCTTGTGCGCCAACTAAATCAATTAACTGTTTGCGAACTTGTTGATTTGTTTTTAAAGAATCAACCCACTGGTGGTCAAGTGCATATTTACCTGCATCGCCATCGGCAGCTTTCATTTTTTCAAGATATACGTCCATTGTCTCGTCGAAATTTGACTCATCAAATGGGCGAACCGCAGCAACATCTTGTTTGTATTCGCTCCAAAGAGCGCCCAACCAAACACGGTTAGCTTCTTTGGCTGCTTCAGACATGTCGTTCCGAATGAAAGGTTCTACTGCTGACTTAAATGTACCAACACGGAAAATATGCTGCGTTACTTCAAGCTTTTCAAGTGCATCTTTAAAGTAAAGCGGATACATGCCGTAACCTTCAATACCTACGCTACCGTATGGGTGCATAGCTATTTCATCAGCATGTGATGCAATATAGTATTGTGCTTGGGTATAGTAATAACCCGATGCAATCACTTTTTTGCCAGCTTGTTTAAATGCATCAATAGCATTGGTAATTTGCTTAAGTTTGTTTAAATGCGCTTTAGGCATTTCTTGTAAATCAAGCAGCATCACCGTAATGCGATCGTCTTTAGTCGCTTCGTTTATTACTTCAACAATATCGTCGAGTAATATTTCGCTTGGCGCTTCAGAACCAGAAGTAGCATCACTAATTGCAGCTTCGACCGGATCTATGTATGTTTTTTCTTCAACAATAGGGCCATTTAGGTTAAGCCTAAGAACAGAGCCATTTTCAACTATTATTTTATCGTCGTCACTTGAGAGTGACACTAAGAAAACAATTACCAGTAATAAAAACAGAATGTTGAGTATTAAACGACGAGAAAAGTTAATTCCAGCCCAAATACCTTTAAATACCTTTGCTATCAAAATAGCTCCTTAATTTGGTACAGTTAATACATTAGTTCCATCTTAGCCTAGAATAAAAATAAATTTAACTGCTAAATCGTAACGAAGTGTTTATGAGGTGCTATTAATACATGTTTTTATGGCTTTTTTTAATTAAATGAAGGCACATATTGCTTATTACTTGCCATTAAAGCAGAATTAGCTAATGTATACAGGTTAGACCAGTTAACGGGGCACAAGATGTTAGAACAACAATTACAACTAAAACACACACAATTACGTAACCGCTTAGTGATGGGCTCAATGCATACAGGCCTTGAAGAGGGATGGCATAACCGCAAACGCTTACGTGCATTTTATGAAGCACGTGCAAAAGGCGGTACCGCAATGTTAATTACGGGCGGATACAGCCCTAATTTACGTGGCAAATTAACACCTATTTCATCTTCATTTAATAGTTATTACGATGTATTTAAGCACCGCGCTTACACAGATGCTGTGCATAAACACGGCGGAAAAATTTGTTTGCAATTATTACATGCTGGACGTTATGCGTACCATCCATTCAATCAGGCACCAAGTGCAATAAAAGCACCTATTAATCCTTATAAACCTAAAGCGATGTCGCTTGGCTCGATTAAAAAAACAATTAAAGACTTTGCGCACTCTGCCTATATGGCTGAAAAAGCTGGCTACGATGGCGTAGAAGTGATGGGTTCTGAGGGTTATTTAATTAATGAATTTATGGCGCCTCATACTAATAAACGTGAAGATGAATTTGGTGGCAGCCTAGAAAATAGAATGCGACTTGCGCTTGAAATAGTTAAAGCTGTAAGAGCAAAAGTATCTGAGCAATTCTTAATCATTTTTAGATTGTCGGTTATTGATTTAATCCCAAACGGTTCAACACCAGAGGAAGTTATTATTCAGGCTACCGAGCTTGAAAAAGCGGGTGTTGATATATTTAACACAGGTATTGGTTGGCACGAAGCGCGTGTACCGACTATTGCGAGTATGGTGCCGCCAGGTGCATTTAAAGAAGCATCAAAACGTTTAAAAGACGTGGTGAGCGTGCCAGTGATTGCTGTTAACCGAATTAATACTCCAGAAATAGCTAACGATATTTTAAAGGCAGGCGAGGCTGATTTAATTTCGATGGCAAGGCCGCTACTTGCCGATCCAGAGTTTTTTAATAAATACGCAAAGAATCAATCTAAGCAAATTAATATTTGTATAGGGTGTAACCAAGGTTGTCTAGATCACGTATTTAAAAATAAACGTGCTACGTGTTTAGTTAATCCACAAGCTGCATTTGAGCTAGATTACCCGTTAGAGCAAGCAACCAAAGCTAAAAACGTATTAGTAGTCGGTGCAGGCCCCGCTGGTTTATCGGCAAGTTGTTACTTGGCTCAAAAAGGGCATAACGTCACGTTAATTGATCAAAAACCGCAAATGGGTGGCCAATTTAATTTAGCTATGCAAATACCAGGTAAAGAAGACTTTAACCATACTCTTACTTACTTCACTAATGAGCTTGAGCGATTAAAAGTAACTGTAGAGCTTGGTAAAGCTTATGACGATTCAATGCTTAAAAACTATGATGACATCGTATTTGCAACTGGCGTTAGGCCGCGTGAAGCCTCTATTAAGTGTAGCGATGATAAGCGTGTATTTGCTTATGACGAAGTTATACGCGGCGAAGTAGAGCTAGGTAAATCAATTGCTATTTTAGGTGCCGGTGGTATAGGTTTTGATATGGTTGCGTTTTTAAGCGAACATAAATCGCAAACTATTAGCGAGTTTAAAACGCAATGGGGGATTGAGTGTGAAGCCCAACCTCATAAAGACGAACGTCAATTGTATATGTTAAAACGCAGTACGGGTCGTTTTGGTAGCGAGCTTGGTAAAACAACGGGTTGGATACATCGCCAAGTTGCTAAGCAGCATGGCGTTAAGCAAATTGCTGATTGCCAATACCAAAGCTTTGATAAAAGCGGACTAACTATTAATGTTGCTGGTGAAACTCAAGTACTGCCAGTAGACACTGTTATTGCCTGTATTGGCCAGGTTTCTAATAACGAAGTGCTAGAAAATTACACAGATAACGCAAAGGTACATGTTATAGGCGGAGCTAAACTAGCTGCAGCTATTGATGCTAAACGCGCTATTTTTGAAGCACTTCAGGTCGCTAGAAGTATTTAACCTTTGTAAATAAATTGAAATAGTTTATCAATTCATGCGGTCTTTGCTGTTTATAGTCTATAACTTAATAAACAGTGAACACACAGGATACGCATGAATAAACTAACCAATCTTTATGATGCAATATTGGGTAAACTATCATTTTTAGATGGTTTACCTGCATTGCTATTTCGCTTGATTTTAGCCCCTGTTATGATCATTGCAGGTTATAACAAACTTGCTATAAGCGGTGAGACAGAAGGTTTCTTTGATAACTTTTTAGCATCTCCAGATGTAGTTCAATGGTTTGGTAATAATGAATGGGGTTTAGGATTACCGTTTCCTGACTTACTAGCTTTTTTAGCTGGCTGGAGTGAATTTTTAGGAGGTTGGTTTTTATTACTTGGCCTTTTAACTCGCTTGGTCAGTATCCCACTTATGTTCACAATGGTTGTCGCTGCAACCTCAGTGCATTGGCATAATGGTTGGTTTGCAATAGCACCAACTAACCCAGAAACAAGTGCTGCGCAAGTGCTCGATTGGTTATCAATTCCGGGCGCTAAAGAAAGCCTTGAAAACTCACTAGAAGTACAAGACCGAATAGGTAAAATTCGTGGCTTAGTTGAAGAACACGGTTTTCCTGATTATCTATACGAAAAGGGCAAGCCGTCTATTTTAAACAACGGTATAGAATTTTCGGCAATTTATTTTGCTATGCTTCTTAGCTTGTTTTTTATGGGCGGTGGGCGTTTTGTTAGTATAGATTACTGGTTAAGGCGAAATATTGTAAAAGAATAACGTATTTAATCTACTTTACTAACGGCCGCATAGCTTAACCCTTTGCGGCCGTTTTGCATTTTAATTTCTCGGTATTTATTTTTTAAGGGTTTAAATGTTACTCTAGCGTTTTGAATTTTGAGGAATCGTTATGAACGCTATCGAGCTTTTACTTACCCGCCAATCAGACTCTAAACTAACAGAGCCGGGCCCTACGCCTGAGCAGCTCGACATAATTAAGCAAGCAGCATTACGTGTTCCTGATCATGGCTGTATAGCACCGTGGCAGTTCATTGTTGCTCAAGGTGATGCACGCAATAAACTGGGGGAAATTTACCATCAAAGTGCAGTGGCAGAGCAACAAGAAGAAAAAGTAATTAACCGTGCTAAAGAGCTTCCCCTTCGTGCGCCTATGATTGTAATAGCAATTGCTAAATATCAAGAACACCCAAAAGTTCCTCGAATAGAACAAGTACAAAGCGCAGGCTGTAGTGTATTAGCGATGCAACAAGCTGCATTTGCCCAAGGGTTAGGCGGTGTTTGGCGCACAGGCTACTTTGCACAAAGTAGCGCGGTTAAAAAAGCGCTTAACTTACATGAGCAAGATGAAATAGTAGGGTATTTATATATAGGTACACCCGAAGTCGATTGTAAAAAGTCGCCTCGCCATAAGCCAGAAAACTATTTTAGTAATTTGTGAAATAGTATGAACTTTGCGCAACTTGCATAGTCATAATTCATTAAGGTTACAAAGAGTATTATTCAAAAGTTAATGGTTTGGCTGTAAGAAGCGCTTGGAAGCACTAAATTTACTAAATCTTCTTCAGTTTGTTTTTTAATCGGTTGTTTTTTGATACATTATGGAAAGTCTTAATAAAAATAACGATAAAGAAGACGAAAACTATGGGAAATTTATTTTTACGTGAAAAAGAGAATTGGCTAGCATGGTCAATTTGGGGAATCATTGGTGCTTTTGTAACACTGTATGTTGCAATGAGCACAAATGCATCACACTTTATAGCCGGTTCAGCGATGGGTATGCTTGTGTTGTTAACATGGTGGATGCACCAGTCCAAACGTTTCGACTTTGGGCGTGCATTTAAAGTATGTTGCTACGTTTTATCGCTTAGTGTGCTACCTGCTTTTATGTTTGTTGTAGTACCAAGTGATGATTTAAATCGATTCGATTTAATTTTTCAAGGCGTTACCTTTACCGCACTGAGTATATTGGCTTGTTTAATCTGCTCTTGGATTGCACGTAGACCTAAACAATATTATTAATGTGTTTAACTTTAGTCCATTAACTACACTTTTATTAAAGCGAAGAGCTTAACAAAAGAACAAAGTGGGTCTATTTTATCCAATATGTTAATATTTTATATTAATTTCTATTTAGCTCTTTACAAGTTATGTATTTAGCCATATTATTCGCGCCGTGCGGAGAGATGGCAGAGTGGTCGAATGCACCGGTCTTGAAAACCGGCATGGGTTTATAGCCCATCTAGGGTTCAAATCCCTATCTCTCCACCATTATTTAAT